>NZ_BAAHAB010000018.1:0-1965 GCF_054777895.1 Nocardioides ultimimeridianus
CGAAGCCGAACCCATCACCACCGACGACGGCACCATCATCGGCGAGCTCTACTGGCACTGACGCAGGTACAACCGGCTGTTGTCGGCCCTACGTCATCCAGTAGACGGTGGCGATGTCGATCCACTGCGGCCGCTCCGTGCCGGCGGGGGACGTCGCGCCGTTGTCGTGGTACGCCAGCACCTTCCACTGTCCGTTCACCTTGCGGAACGTCGGTCCTGCCCCGCCGAGCAGGATCCACCCGGGTTCGCCGTCCTGGGACGGATCGCCACACCCGTAGATCGCTCCGGTGCCCGGTGGGGTGAAGCCCCATGCTCCGCCGATCCGGAAGGTGCAGAGCTGACCGTCGGTCAGCTCGATCCCGTACGGCGAGGGGTTGCTCGGGCGCGGCATGTTGCGTCGGAAGCCGGTCACCTGCACTCGCCTGATGACCCGGGACCACGGCGACGACAGGCAGAGCATGCTCGTGGTGCTGGGTCCGTCGTTCCAGCAGGCGTAGGTGTAGTCGGCAGTCGAGCCGCACCAGTGCGTGTTCACGGTCCTGGCGACGGGCGACCCGCGGTCGAAGCTGCAGTCCTCGGACGCCTCGCCGTAGGGGTCGTAGTCCTCGATCGCATACCCCGGCTTCAAGGTGCCGTCGGCGAACCAGGGGTCGACGTCGTACTCGACGGTCTTCCCCGACCCGGGTGGGCTGGCGGCCGGTGTGCCCGGGCTACCCACCGGCACGACCTCGTCGACCGCTCCCGCGATCTCGCGGCCGCCTGCATCGGGATCGCCCACCCACAGCTGGGTTGAGTAGGCCATGACCGTCGTCTGCCACAGCGAGAGCAGGCGTCCGTCGTGGCCGGGCGCCGCCCAGGTGGCACCGTACGCCGGCCCGTCCTTCAGAACGGGTGCCGTCGACGTCCATGTCCCGTACGAGGGCGGCTCGGAGGTGAAGAGCTCGGCGGGTGATGTCGAGGAGTCGTCCGAGCACGACGCGCCGCGCTGCCAGCTCACGGCCAGCGCGTCGCCCTGGAACCCGACATGCGCGAGCGAGTCGAACGTCGTCGAACCGGATGTCTGCCGGGTGGGTCCGCCCACCCAGCGCACCCTGGGTGCGGTCGTGGCAAGATCGATCACGGCCAGCCTTCCTGGGTCGCAGCCGTCGCCCGCTGCGACCGTGAGCGCCGCGTAGCGCCCGTCGTCGGATCTCGCCGAGGTCACCGCGAAGCCGTCGTGGAGCGTGTCGAGCCGCTGGGTCTGTCCGGTCGCGAGGTCGATGCGGACGAGGTCCGAGTCGATCGTGCTGTCGCCGGGACGGCCCGGGAGGGCGGCGTACACGTCCTCCCCGAGGACGCTCAGCAGCCGGGCCGCGTAGCCCGTGTCCCACCGCGGGTTCTTCGGCGGCGTCCGGGTGAGGGCGACGTCGGCGGTCGAGGAGGGGGCGGCGCCGCTGACGTCGTACGTGACGAGCCTCCAGCTCGTGGTCAGGACGAGCAGGTGCCCGTCGGTCGTGAACATCACGTCGAGGCAGCTGCAGGCGAGTGAGTGCTGTTCTGCCGGGTCCGCCCCCGACGCGACGACGAGATGGGCGCCGTCGGTCGCGGCCAGGGCGCGGCCGTCCGCCGACGCCGCGAGCCGGATGTCGCGCGGGCCCCGCGAAGCGTCCGGGGCCACCCGGAGACCACGCAGGGGGACGGAGGCGCCGGTGTCGGTGGCGACGAACGCCTGCGAGGCACGGTTCGTCGTGTAGTCCGGTGAGGTCGAGTACGCCGCCAGCACCGCGGGCTCGAACGCCGCCGGCGCGGCGTGGTGCTCGTGGGTGGCGACGTACGCCGCACCGCCGCCCCCGACCGCGGCGACGGCCACCGTCCCGGCCACGATCGCGGCCTTCGCGCCGCCGAGCGCCGTCGTGGTGGTCGCGGTGGTGGCTGCGGCCGACGAGCCGCCCGCCCCACCGGCCGCTCCACCGGCCGCCGCGTGGG
>NZ_BAAHAB010000019.1:0-2090 GCF_054777895.1 Nocardioides ultimimeridianus
GGCTTCTGAGAGCTTTTAATATATTCTTTGATAATTTGTCTTTCGTGAACTACTCACCACTTAGCTAAACCTGACGGTTCTTAACGCTTGAAGTGGGAGCTTCTTGGGAATAGAGCATACTTGATAGCGTATTTCTTTACTAACAGCGGTGTCTCTTATTTACCAAGCTATCCCCGTAGTTCCTACGGTTCTTGATGATTGGATCTAAGCCAATCCCATAGAATGTAGTCTTAGACCTTCGGTCAGAATATTGATACTAGCATTGATATCACGATCATGATGAGTATGACAAACAGGACAAGTCCATTCTCGAATTTCAAGAGATTTCTTGCCATCTTTATGTCCGCACTCTGAACAAATCTGACTAGACGGAAACCATTTATCTACTTTGATGATTTTTCGTCCATACCAGTCAGCCTTGTATTGTAATTTAGTCACAAACTTTGACCAAGAAACATCAGAAATACTTTTAGCTAATTTATGATTTCGCAACATACCTTTTGTGTTTAAGTCTTCAATACAGATAATATCGTGATTTTTGATCATTTCTGTACTCAACTTATTCAGAAAATCAGTACGTTGATTCATTACTTTTTCATGCAATCTAGCTACTTTGCGTTTTTGTTTTTGATAATTTTTAGCTTCAAATAGATTGGTACCTTTATTTTTAGCCAATAAAGCACGCCTAGACAATTTGCGTTGTTCACGCTTTAGTTTCTTTTCCATTTTGGACGTGAATTTATTATTATCAATTTTTTGTCCATCAGAAAGAATCGCAAAGTCCATAATACCTAAGTCAATACCAATTGTGGAATTAGTTTTAGGTAATTCGATAATTTCTTCTTTACACAACAAAGAAATATAGTATTTACCGCTAGAATGACGTGATATTGTAGCAGATTTGATAATCCCTTTTGGTTGTCTATGAAGCTTAATTCTTACTAATGACTTCAATTTAGGAACTTTGATGAATTTACTATCAATCAAAGCAATTGTACCATTTTGATTATTCGTTGTATAACTCTGAACAGGATTTTTCTTACTTTTGAAACGTGGAAATCCAACGGATTTATCCCGAAAAAAATTCTTGTATGCTTTATCTAAATTAAGTTGGGCATTGGCTAAAGCAAGGCTATCAATTTCTTTCAAAAACGGAAATTCTTTCTTGTATTTAGCTGGTGTCGGAAAAGTCATTTTTTTAGAAGAATCATTTTTAACTTCTTCATACGCCTTTTTTCGGTCATCAAGCATTAGATTGTAGACCTTACGGACACAACCAAAAGATTTGGCAAAGAAGATTTCTTGTTCCTCTGTTGGATAGATTCTGAATTTGTATGCTTTTAGTTGTTCCATAAAGTTCACCTACTTTCTATTTATGATTGTTTCCTTGATTTTGGATATACTTCTTAATCACATCAATTGGTGCGCCACCAGTTGTCAGAAGACAAAAGCTTTTAGACCAGAACATTTCTTTCCAAAGAAATTGTTTGACTCTTGGAAAGTCACGTTTTATCAATCTTGAGCTGGCACTTTTATAGGCATTGATGAATTTTGTCAATTCTGTTTTAGGTTGAGCTTTGAACATAATATGAACGTGGTCTTTATCATGATTCCACTCCACTAAAGTAATGTGATACGATTCTGAAATTCTTTCAAAAGTAGTTTTGGCATAATCAGATATTTCATCATCAATCACTTGTCTACGATATTTCGTTACTAAAACAAGGTGGTAATAAAGAAGAAATACTGAATGATTATTTGTATCTAATTCCATGTTATATCAACTCATTTCTTGTATAGACTGATTGTAACATGGGACAAAATAAAAAGGCAATACGCCTTAGTTGTCGGTCTTCGAGTTACCAACGGTAACCCTCATACCGAACGGCATTCATCACCCACCTATAGAGGATGGGCGACTTCTGCCTAATTCTGTTAAAAAAAACTCTCGCTTTTTCTTCATCAGTAAAGTTTTTATACAACTGATTACAATAATGAGGTTTTTGAAGTTTCTGAATACCTATACTAACTTCAAATCCTTCTTCATGTTGAATTAGGATTACTTCTGTGTCTCTACCTAGAAATATTCG
>NZ_BAAHAB010000020.1:0-208429 GCF_054777895.1 Nocardioides ultimimeridianus
GTCGCGCCGGTCCCCCCGCCGCCGCCGCCGGCGCCGCGGGACGTGCCCCGGCTCCTGCAGCGGGCCGCCGTGGGCGTCGTCTCCCCGGAGTCGGCCGCCGGCGTCCAGGGCGAGCGGGCGCTGATCGACCGCATCCGCCAGCGTCAGACCAACCGCCGCGTCGTCGCCTTCGCCTCGGCCAAGGGCGGCGTGGGGTGTACGTCGGTCGCGGTCGGTGTCGGTGCGGTCCTGACCGCGCTGCGCGACGACCGGTCGGCGGTCGTCGACGTGCAGCAGGGCGGCCCGTCGCTGGGTGCCCTCCTCGGTGCGGAGCGGCCGCGCTCCTGCATCCAGCTGCTCGCGCAGAGCGACACCGTCGATCCGCCACGCGGCCGGACCGGGCTGTCGGTGCTCGACGGGTCGGGCTGGGACCTCGCCCTGCGCCGCATCGACGTCTCCGACGTGCTCGACCGGCTCGGCCGCGACCACACCTTCAACCTGCTCGACGTCGGCAACGACGCGGGCGAGGGCAGCCATACCGCGCTCGCGCGGGCCGACCGCGTCGTGCTCGTCTCGACGGCCGGACCGGTCGGGGAGGCGGCGATGCAGGCGGCGTTCGACCGGCTGCGACGCGTCAACCCGGTCGCCGCGGGCGGAGCGGTCGCCGTCATCGTGGCGACCAGCGAACCGGCGTACAAGCAGGCGATGAGGGACCTGCGCGGCCGGCCGCAGGTGGTCGTCGTTCCACCCGACCCGTGGCTCGCGGCCGGGTCGCCGTTCGAGCCGTCCGCCGTCCGCGCCGAGACCCGGGAGGCCCTGCTGCGGATCGCCGCCGCGGTCGTCGAGGTGGGCGGCCGTGTCTGAGCCGTGGACCCCGCCGGCCCAGGACATGGCGCTGCGCTCGACACCGAACGCCGAGCGCTACGTCCTCGAGGCCGACGCGATGCGGCGCCGCCAGCTGCGCTCGGCGCTGCTGCACGGCTCGGCGCGCAACTGGCGGGAGAACCGCCGCGCCTGGCCGGCGGTCGTCGCCGGGCTGATCGTCGTCGCGGTCATCCTCGCCGGCCTGTCCGTGGCCCAAGCGCTCAGGATCAGCCTGCGCAACAACCCGCCGGCGCCCGCCCCGGTGCCCGCGGCCACCGTGACCCCGACCACCGGCGCGACCGCGACCACTCCGGCCCCGTCACCGAGCTCCTCATGAAAGGTGCACCCATGGCCTCCACCACCACGCGCCCGACGGCGCCGTCACGGCTCCCGTCGACGCGCGAGTCGCGCCCGGCCCTGATCGGCCTCGCACTGGTCCTCATCGTCGGCGGCGCCCTCGCCTCGGCGTACCTCGCCGTGATCGCCGGCCACCGCGCCGAGTTCGTCCAGGTGCGGACCGAGATCGCGCAGGGGCAGAAGATCACCAAGGCGGACCTGCAGACCGTCAGCCTCCCGCAGGGGTACGACGGCGGCATCCCCGCCGACCAGGAGGACAGCCTCGTCGGCCAGTCGACCACGGTCCGGCTGCTGGCCGGGACGGTGCTGACGCCGGCGATGGTCTCGAAGACCGGCGGCATCGCGGCCGACCAGGCGCAGGTGGCGCTCAACGTCGACCCGATGACGGCCCAGGGGATGCACCCCGGCGACCGGGTGCTGGTCTATGTCGAGGACGACGACGGCGGCACCCACACCGTGGACGGCGAGCTGCTCGCGATCGGCAAGAGCCAGGACGGCGGCCTCACCGGCACGTCCAGCTCGCAGGTCCCGATCAAGGTGCTCATCGCGCGGCAGTGCCTGACCGCGGTGTCCCAGGGCATCATCGGGAACAAGTTCGCCGTGTCGCAGACCGGCGGATCGGGCCCGCTCGGCTGCGGGCAGTGACGCCATGTCGCTGATCACCATCGCCTCGGCCAAGGGCTCGCCGGGCGTCACCACGGCGGCACTGCTGCTCGGCGCGCTCTGGCCGCGCCCGAGCGTGGTCGCCGAGTGCGACGCCGCGGGGGGCGACATCGCGCTGCGGATGCCCTCGGCGCAGGGCCAGCCGCTGACACCCGATGCAGGCCTGGTCGCGCTGTCGGCCGCCGGCCGGAAGGCGATGCACCCGGCGCTGATCGACCAGCACACCCAGCACATCGTCGGCGGTCTCGGCGTACTGACCGGAGTCAGCCTGCCCGAGCAGGCCGGCGGCCTCGCGTGGGCCGAGCTGGCCCAGCTGTTCGCCGGCGCGCCCGGCACCGACGTGATCGCCGACCTCGGGCGGATCGGGGGCTCGACCCCGCAGAACGCCCTCCTCAGCGCCAGCAGCCTCGTCGTCCTGATGACCGACACCATCCCGAGCAACGTCATCCACCTGCGCGAGCGGGCGGCGCGCGTGCACCAGAGCCTGGGCGGTCCGCTGGCCGCGCCCATCCACGTCGTGGTGGTGGCTCAGCCCAAGCGGGCCCGGGCGGTGCGGGAGGTGCGGGAGTCGCTGGAGCGCTCGCGCGTGCCGTTCGAGGACGTGCACCACCTCGCCCACGACCCGGTCGGGGCGAACTTCTTCCTCGGCCAGGTCCACGGCCGCCCCGACCGGACGGCGCTGGTGCGCTCGGCAGGGGCGATCGTCGACCGGCTGGCCGCCCGCACCGCCGCGGCCTTCGTGCCCGGCGAGCCGGTCGGCGTACCCACTGCGGAGGTGACGCCATGATCGACCACGACCTGGTCCGGACCCTGCGCAGCCAGGTGGCCGAGCGGCTCAACGAGCAGCGCCGCCGTGACGCGGCTGCCGGGGTCTCCCCGATGAGCGCCGAGGACGAGCGGGAGTTCGCCCGCTCGCTGATCGTGCAGGTGCTCGAGGACCACGCGCGCTTCGAGGTCTCCGACGGCCGCCGTCCGCCGACGCCGGCCGACGAGCGGGACATCGCCTCGGCGATCCACTCCGCGCTGTTCGGCGTCGGGCGCCTGCAGCCCCTGCTCGAGGACCCCAACGTCGAGAACGTCGACATCAACGGCTTCGACCAGGTCTTCGTCCAGTACGGCGACGGCCGCGAGGAGCGGCACCCGCCGGTCGCGGAGAGCGACGAGGAGCTGATCGAGCTGATCCAGGTCCTCGCGGCCCACTCGGGCCTGTCGAGCCGCCCGTTCGACGCCGCGAACCCCGAGCTGGACCTCCGCCTGCCCGACGGATCCCGCCTCTCTGCGGTGATGCAGGTGTGTGCCCGGCCCTCGATCTCGGTCCGCAAGGCGCGTATGGGCAGGGTCTTCCTGGACCAGCTGGTCGAGAACGGCACCATCGACGAGGAGATCTGCAGCTTCCTGCGCGCAGCGGTGCTGGCGCGCAAGAACATCATGATCGCGGGCGCCACCAACGCCGGGAAGACCACGATGCTGCGGGCGCTCGCCAACGAGATCCCCGCGCACGAGCGGCTGATCACCGTCGAGCGGGCGCTCGAGCTCGGGCTGGGGGAGTACCCCGAGCTGCACCCGAACGTCGTGCCGCTGGAGGAGCGCCTCCCGAACGCCGAGGGTGTCGGCGGGGTGTCGATGGCCGACCTGGTACGCCGCTCGCTGCGGATGAATCCCTCCCGCGTGATCGTCGGCGAGGTGCTCGGCGACGAGATCGTGACGATGCTCAACGCGATGACGCAGGGCAACGACGGCTCGCTGTCGACGATCCACGCCAACTCCTCCCTGGAGGTGTTCTCCCGGATCGGCACCTACGCCATCCAGGCGCGCGAGCGGCTGCCGCTGGACGCCTCCTCCCTGCTCATCGCGGGCGCCCTGGACTTCGTCGTGTTCGTGCGCAAGCGCAACGACGACCCGGAGGCCGGCGGGCAGACGCGTGTCGTGGAGAGCATCCGCGAGATCGTCGGCCACGACGGCCAGGTGATGTCGAGCGAGGTGTTCGCACCCGGCCCGGACGGTCGTGCCGTCGCCCATGCCCCGATCGCCTGCATCGCCGAGCTGGAGGAGCACGGCTACGCGTCCGTCGCGCACGGGGCCTGGGCATGATCGAGCTGTGGCGGCTCCCGCTCGCCCTGACCGCCGGGGCCGCGGTCGGGGTGGGGGTGGCGATCCTCGTCCTCGGGCTGCACCGCCGTCCGCCGGCGGCGGCCACGCCCCGGCGGCGCTCGCTCACGATGAGCCCCGGCCGGATGCGCCGGGTCGCGGCCGGCGTCGTCGTGGGGCTGGTCGTGCTGGTGCTGACCCGGTGGATCGTGCTGGCGGTGGTCGCGGCCGTCGTCATCGCGTTCTGGGACCGGATCCTCGGCGGCGCCGCCGAGGAGCGGCGCTCGATCTCGCGCGCCGAGGGCCTCGCGGCGTGGATCGAGTCGCTGCGCGACACCATCGCCGGCGCGGTCGGCCTGGAGCAGGCCATCCCCGCCACCGCCACCAATGCCGCGGCCTCGGTCCGCCCGGCGCTCAACCTGCTGGTCGACCGGCTGCGGGTGCGCGAGCCGATGCCCGACGCGCTCGCCGACTTCGCCGACGACCTGGACGACCCGTCCGCGGACCTCGTCGTCGCCGCCCTCATCCTCAACGCCCGGCTGCGCGGTCCGGGCCTGCGTGACGTCCTCACTGCGCTGGCGGAGTCGGCGCGTGACGAGCTCGACGTACGCCGCCGGGTGGAGGGCAGCCGCCGCAGCACCCGCCGCAGCGTGCAGATCGTGATCGGCGTGATCGTGCTGGTGGCGGGTCTGCTGGTCCTGCTCAACCGCTCGTACGTCGCTCCCTACCAGTCCGCCATCGGCCAGCTGGTGCTCGCCGTGGTGATCGGGCTGTTCAGCCTCGGGGTGCTGTGGCTGCGCCGCCTCTCCGGTGTCGAGGAGGCCAAGCGGTTCCTGGTGGCCGCCCGCACCCCGCAGCCGACCCGAGCCGAGAGGGCGGGCGCATGACCTGGTCGCTGCTGTCCGGTGCGGTCGTCGGTCTCGGCGTGCTGCTGATCGTCGTCGCGCTGAGCCGGCCGGTGCCGGGCGTCGCGGCCACGCTCGCCCGGCTCGAGCGGGCGGGGTCCCGCCGGGCCGCGCCGCGGGTCACCGTCGACGGCGCGGCCGGCCGGCTCGGCGTCGTACGGGACGGCATCGGGGGGTGGCTGGAGTCGGCCGCCGCGGGCCGTGGCTGGCAGCTGATGCGGACCCGCTCCGACCTCGCGGTGATGAACCGGACGCTGCAGCAGCACCTCGGTACCAAGGTGCTGCTCGCGCTCGGGGCGATGGTCTGGTTCCCCTTCGTGGTGTGGGTCAGCGGGTTCGGGTCCGGCGGCGTACCGGTGGGGGTGGCGCTCGCCGCGGCCGTCGTGGCGTTCTTCTTCCCCGACCTGTCGCTGCACCGGGAGGCCGAGTCGCGGCGGCGGGACTTCCGGCATGTCACGGGCGCCTTCCTGGACCTCGTCGCGATGAACCTCGCCGGCGGCCGCGGCCTGCCCGAGGCGCTGATGGCGGCATCCTCGTTCGGCGACCACTGGGCGATGGTCCGGCTGCGCCAGTCCATCTCGAACTCGCGGATCCTCGGCATCACCCCGTGGGAGGGCATCGGCCGGCTCGGCCAGGAGCTGGGCATCGACGAGCTGCGCGACCTCGCCTCCTCGCTCGCCCTCGCCGGCGACGAGGGCGCCCGGATCCGCAGCTCGCTGAACGCCCGCGCCGAGAGCATGCGCCGCAAGGAGCTGGTCGAGGTGGAGGGCGACGCGGGCGAGAGCAGCCAGTCGATGCTCATCGCGCAGCTGCTCATGTGCGTCGCCTTCTTGATATTCTTGGCCTATCCGGCGGTCAGTCAGCTCCACTGATCTGGTTTTGCCATGTCTCGGGAAGGGAACGACCACTCCGTGAACCCCATGCTGCTCAGCGCGCAGGTCCTCATCGTCCTGGTGCGCGGCCGCGCCGAGCAGGCGCGCCGCGCGGGCGTCAGCCAACGCGGCGCCACGGCGGTCGAGTGGGCGATCATCTCCGCGATCGTGGTCGGTCTCGCGCTCGTCGTCGCCGGCGTGATCAGGCACGTCGTCGAGACGCGCTCGCAGCAGATCGACCAGGGCACCAACGGCTGACACGCCCACTCTCGGGGGGATGGGCAGTGCGCCAGCGGGGCACCAGTGCCATCGAGTTCGTGATCGTCGCGCCGGTCTTCCTGCTGCTGGTCTTCACCATCATCGAGGCGGGTCTCTACTTCCACGCCCGCGACACCGCGCAGACCTCCGCGCGCGAGGGGGTCTCGGCGCTGCGGCTGGCCGGCACGAACGCCGACCCGGGCTCCTACCGCAGCTACGCCGAGCAGATCGCGACCCAGTTCGCCACCCAGATCGGCGACCTCACCCACGTCACCTCCACGGCCACCATCGACCAGCACTCGGGTCGCGTGAGCGTGCAGGTCGACGGCGACGTGGTGCTCCCGGTGGGCGGCACGATGCACATCACGCAGACCGCCTCCGCCACGCTGGAGCAGTGGATCCCCGACCTCCGGACCGCGTCATGAGATCCCTGACGCGGTACGACGCCCGCGGCGGAGCCAGCCTCGAGCTGGTCATCCTGGCGCCGTTCCTGCTGGCCCTGCTGATGCTGATCGTGGCGTTCGCGCGGTTCACCCAGGCCAAGGGGCTGGTCGACCAGGCCGCGCGCGACTCCGCCCGCGCGGCCACCGCCCAGAACTCCTTCGCCGGCGCGACGAAGGCGATCGACGCCGCCGTCGCCGACGCGCTGCGGGGTGCACCGGCGTCGTGCCGGGACAGTGCCGGCGTCGTACCCAACATCCCGGTGGACGCCTTCAAGCCGGTGCCGCAGGGGCAGACGGTGGTGGATCCGAAGCAACTGGAGTCGATCACCGTGACCGTCACCTGCCAGGTCGACCTCGGGGACCTGGTCATCCTGAAGCTGCCGCCGAAGTCGATCAGCTTCACCTTCACCAGCCCGATGGACAAGTACCGGGGGTACCAGCAGTGAGCGACCACCGGGGGTCGATCACCCCGTTCGTCGTGATCATCGCCTTCGCGGTGCTCCTCCTCGCCGGACTCGTCATCGACGGAGGCGCCCAGATGAACGCGCACGGCCGCGCGATCGCCTACGCGCAGGAGGCCGCACGAGCCGGGGCCCAGGGGCTGAACCTCCAGGATCCCCGCCTGGGCCTCAACGTCGAACTGGCGGCGCAGCTGGCTCAGGCCTACTGCGACGACGCGCAGCAGAGGGACCCTCAACTGGTCGAGTGCACGCCCCTGCCGCCGGTCACGATCGCTGACAAGACCTCGACCCACCTGGCTATCGAGGTGCGCACGACCGTCAAGGTGCCGACCATCCTGCTGAACATGATGGGCCTCCGGACTGTGTCCGCCTCCGGCACCGCCCTGGCCAGCCCGATGCCCGGCATCACCGGCCCGAACGGCGACATCGTCCCGACGGCAGCGCCCCCGTCGCTCGACGTACCGACCGGTGGGTCCACGCCGCCGACCGCGGGTGGCGGCGGCCCGGTCACCATCGGTGGCTGTCCCACCGTCACCCTGACCCCGACGCCGAAGCACCCGCCGACGAAGAGCTCGGGTGCCGGCACCAAGGGCCCGAAGCCGCCCCAGCCCTCGACGACCGTCAGCTGCCCGACCCATGGATAATGGGTTTGCCGTCGTACCGTCTCGGGGAGGACGCAGAGCATGGGGTCTCGGGTGACTCGTCATCGACTGATGGTCGCGACCGCGGTGGTCGCGGGCTCGGTCCTGTCCGCGTGCGGCAGCACCCCCGACCCGGTCGGTACGCCGACCCCGGCCGTCGCCACGACCTCGGCGACGCTGCAGCCGACCGTCACTGCGACCCCGCTGTCGCCGTTCGAGGACCGCGCGCCGGTCCAGGCGGTCCGGACGCTCCTCGCGCTGCAGGCCCGCGCGGTCAACCGGCACGCCACGAGCTCGCCCGGGATGGCCAAGGTGCTCACCCCCGCGGGCAGCCGGCTGCTCGCACCGGCCGTGCGCTCCGACTTCGGGCTGCGCTACCCGGGCCCGATCCCCTTCACCCCGACGAAGGTCACCGTCGCGGGCAAGAACGCCCAGGTGCTCGGCTGCATGGTCGGCCACGGCTTCGCGGTGTCCCCGAAGACCGGCAAGCCGGCGGGGCGCCGGACCGTGTACCCGATCAGGATCTCCCTGGTCAGCGCGCACTCGACGTGGAAGGTCGACTCGCTGTTCTCCGACCCCACCACCAAGTGCCGCAACGTCAAGGTCGAAGGAGTGACGTGGTGAGGCGTTCCCTCTGCACGGGGGTCCTGGCGGCCTCGTTCAGCATCGCCGTGGCGTTCGCCGGCCCGGCGCTCGGCTACACGCCGCCGGCGCCGTCGGACAGCGTGCCGTCCAGCCACACCCCGAGCTCGACGGTCACCACCGCGTTCGACTCCCCGTCCTCCGACGGTCAGCCGGCCGTGCACTGCACCGTCTACGCCAACGGCACCGGCATGGGCTCCTACTGCGCCTCGATGTTCGGGGGCACCGCCCAGACGCTGCGGGAGCGGTTCCACGGCCAGGCCTACCAGCGCTGCCGCTACCGCCCGGTGCCCTCGACCTGGCTGGTCCGGCCCAACCCCGACCCCGAGCACGGCCGCTACATGGTGCAGATCTGCCTCGACGGGATCGACTGGGACACCGTCTCCGGCGGCCCGAACCGGCAGATCGACATCAACGTCGTGTGGGTCCCCTTCACCCAGAAGGTGGACGACGTCCCCAACCCGGTGAACGACTACCTCTGGGGCCTGATGTCGGGCGACGCCCAGCTCCCCGTCCCGATGCTGGTCACCCACCCGTCCACCCCGGTCGTCGGCGAGCCGACGTACTTCACGATGCGCTGGGTCAACCCGGTCACCCGCGAGGTCGTCGACAAGGGTCAGTACGCCGGCGACCCGATGGGCGGGCCGTACCAGCGCGTCGAGCTGGCCAACGGGGTCGTGATGACCGCCCAGGGCACCGGCATCGAGGTCGATCCGAACCAGATCGACATGAAGCCGGTGCACTGCGCGCCGGACACGCCGTACGACCCGAACGCCGCGCAGCAGGCCGAGGGTGCGTGCTCGATCGCGTTCTCGCGGTCGTCGGCCTCCGCGGTCGCGCTGCAGAACCCCGACGACCCGATGCCGGGCAGCGCGCAGCACGACGAGTCCTACTACCTGGCCATCACCGTCCACTGGGACGTCAAGTACGGCCGCGGGGCGGCCACCAACACGCTCGGCAACGGCTTCGACATGGTCGTCCACCAGGAGCTCCCCGTGTGGGAGGTCCAGGCGCCCAACCAGCCCCCGCAGGTCTCCATCCACTAGTCCCCAGAAGGGTGATCGCCCGATGACGGCCACGGCCCCCCATCGACAGACCCGACTCCCGTTCCAGGAGCCGCCGCGACGAGGGCCCGGCCAGGTGCTGATGGGGGTCGGCGCGCTGGTGGGGACCCTGCTCATCGTCGTCGGCGTACCCATCGGGCTGTTGGCGGCGTTCGGCCCGCCGTGGCCGAGCGAGTGGCCGACGCTCGCGTGGCTGACCACGCCGACCACCGGCGAGACCGTGATCGCGATCCTGGCCTTCGTGGTCTGGCTGGCTTGGCTGCACTTCGTCATCTGCCTGGTCGTCGAGGCCCTCGCGGCGGTACGCCGGCGCGGGATCGCGCCCGCCGTCCCCTGCGGCTCGATCGGCACCCAGGCGCTCGCGCGCAACCTGGTGCTCGCCGTGCTCGTCCTGGTGGGATTCACCGCGACCGCCGTGGGGCCCGCGGGCGCCGCTGAGCAGGCGCCGCACCCTGCCGGGCAGACGCACGCGACGCACGCGGTGGCGTCCACGCCCACCGTCAGCGCCACGGCCCGCCCGCACCAACAGCTGCCGACCGGCGCGCAGACCGAGCGCGCGACCAGCGCCGACGAGCGCGCCGGCCTGACCACCTACTACCAGGTGAAGCCGCCGCAGGGCCGCCACTACGACACGCTCTGGGACATCGCCGACCGCTACCTCGGCAACGGGCTGCGCTACAAGGAGCTGGTCGAGCTCAACCGGGGCCTGCACCAGGCCGACGGCACCGAGCTGACCAACCCCGACCTGATCTACCCGGGCTGGATCCTGCGGATGCCGGCCGACGCGGTCGGTCCGGGCCTGCGGGTGGTCGACCACGCCGGCGCGCTGCCGCAGGTCGTGCCCTCGCTCGGCGCGGGGGAGACGAGCCAGATCGGCGGAGCCGCCGAGCTCGAGCGGCTGGCCACCGACGCCACCGACCCGCAGGGGGTCGATGCCGTCGCAAGCCGCGGCGTGCACCTCGACGCCGCCTGGTCGCCGTTGTTCGGTGTGGCCGGCGGACTGGCGCTCGGCGGGGCGGCGCTGGCGCTGCGTCGCCGGCGCGCGGCCCGGCCGCTGGCCGAGCTGTGGGGAGCACGGCTCGGCGCCGTACCCACCGATCCGAACGGTCCGGACGGCGGCCCGGACGGCGGCCCGGACGGCGGCCCGGGCGGCCCCGCGCCGCGGCTGCGCAACGAGGCCGAGCCGGGTCTGGCCGCGTGGCTGGACCGGGCCCTGCGCTCCTCCTGCATCGGCCTCGGCGTCCCGGCGCCGACCCAGGTGTCGGTCGGCCCCACCGGGCTGGCCCTGCTGTTCGCCGGCCCGACCACGGCCGAGCCGCCCGCCGGATGGACCCGGATCAACGAGCGGGTCTGGGTCGTCGGCACCGACGTCGCCCTTCCCGGCGGGGGCCCCGCGCCGTGCCCCGGCCTGGTCGCGATCGGGCGCAGGCCCGACGACAGCCTGCTGCTGATCGACCCCGAGTCGGTGCCGGGCGTGGTGTCGCTCGAGGGCGACGAGACAATCGCGCGCGGGCTGGCGATGAGCCTCGCCATCGACACCGCCACCCATCCGTGGGCTGACCGGCGCACGGTCACGATGGTGGGCTTCGCCGGTGACCTCACCGGCGTCGACGCGCAGGCGGTGCACCGTGCCGACGACATCGGCCGCGTGCTCGAGGAGCTGGAGAACCACGCCCGCTACTACCGCGGCGTGTGCCGCCAGGTCGGTGCGCACAGCGCCCGCGAGGCCCGGGTCGCCCACCCGGGCACGGCCGACTGGGCCTACCACCTGATCATCTGCTCGGGACTGCCCTCGCTGACCGAGCTGTCCCGCCTGCACGCGCTGGCGAGCGATCCCCAGGTGCCGCTCGGCGTGGTCGTGATCGGCAGCCTGCCCTCGGCCGACCTGCGTCTGGCCGCCCGCGCCGACGGCCGGCTGACCTCCCCGCTCCACGCCATCGACGTCGAGGCCCAGCAGGTGGGGCCCGACGCCGTGGCGGCGCTGGCCGACCTGTTCGCCCCGCCCGCGGCCACGCACGTCACGCTGGAGGAGTGGGCGGCGGCGCTCGCCGACGCGTCCGCCTACGCGGGTGCGCCCGAGGCCGCGGTCCGGGTCGGCGTCCTCGGCCCGGTCGAGGTGCACGCCCCCGGTGAGGTCGACCAGGACCGGGTCGCGTTCCTCACCGAGCTCGCCTGCTACCTCGCTCTGCACCCGGCCGGCGTGCACGTCAACCGGCTCACCGCGGCGATGTGGCCGCGGGGCGTGGAGTCCGCCACCCGCAACGCGGCGCTGCGGCAGCTCGACGCCTGGCTCGGCTCGGCCCCCGAGGAGCCCGCGCTCATCGAGACCGACGGCGTCTGGTCGCTGCGGCCGGGCGCGGTCAGCCTGGACTGGGACGAGTTCCGCGGCCTGGTCAATGCCGCGGCCGAGCGGCCCGCGGACGCCGAGCAGATCCTCGGCCAGGCGCTGGGCCTGGTGCGCGGCCGGCCGTTCTCCGGCGTACCGGACGGGCGGTACGCCTGGCTGGAGACCACGACCCTGGAGTCGGACACGGCTCTGGCCGTCGGCCTGGTCACGTTGTCCGTCGCTGAGCGGGCCGCGGCCCGCCACGACGCGGAGGCCGCCCGATCGGTGCTGGGTCACGGACTCGAGACCATGCCGGCGAACGAGGACCTGTGGCGCGCGCGGCTGCGCCTGGAGGCGACGTACGGCGACGCCGACGGGCTGCGCGAGGTCGCGGACGCGCTCTACCGGACCCTGGCCGAGGAGGGCTCGTACGGCGCCTCCGGCGAGACCGATGCGCTGGTGGCCGAGCTGATCCCGGGCTACCGCGCCGAGGTCGCGTGAGTCGGTCGGACGCTGGGGCGGGCCACCAGAACTCGTGACGTTCGGCAGGCATGGTCCGACCACCGATGCGGCAGGCTGAGCGCATGATCACGGTGGACCACCTGACCAAGACCTACGGCGCGTTCGCCGCCGTCGACGATGTCAGCTTCCAGTGCCAGCCCGGCCGGGTGACGGGCTTCCTCGGCCCGAACGGTGCCGGCAAGTCGACGACGATGCGGGTGATGGTCGGGCTGACGCCGGCCACCCGCGGGAGGGTCACGATCGGGGGGATGGCGTACGCCGACATCCCGAACCCCGGGCGTCACGTCGGTGTGCTGCTGGACGCCTCGGCGCAGCACGGCGGGCGCACCGGCCGGGAGATCCTGACCCTGGCGGCGACGATGATGGGCCTGCCCTCGGCGCGGGTGGGGCAGCTGCTGGAGGTCGTCGGCCTCACGCCGCCGGAGGCGAAGCGGAGGCTGCGCGACTACTCGCTGGGCATGAAGCAGCGGCTCGGCATCGCGCACGCGCTGCTCGGTGACCCGCAGGTGCTGATCCTCGACGAGCCGGCGAACGGCCTCGACCCGGCCGGCATCCGCTGGATGCGCGGCCTGCTCAAGGAGTACGCCGACCGGGGCGGCACCGTGCTGCTGTCCAGCCACCTGCTCAACGAGGTCGAGCTGATCGCGGACGAGATGATCCTCATCGGACATGGCCGGATCGTCGCGCAGGGTGACAAGCAGGCGCTGCTCGCCAGCCGCCAGGGGACCGCCAGCGCACTGGTGACCTCGCTCGACAACGCGGCCCTCGCCGCGGCCCTGGCCGCCGCCGGGATGCCCGTGCAGCAGCGGGGCGCCGGGCTGCAGGTCGGCGCGACGACCGAGCAGGTGGGCCGGGTCGCGCTGTCGGCCCAGGTGGTCCTGACCGATCTGCGCGACGACGGCGCCAGCCTCGAGGACCTCTTCCTCGAGCTCACCTCACCGACCCAGCGCGACGCGATCGGAGTCCCCTCGTGAGCGGCACGACCGGCATGCCCCTGCAGACCCTGGACGTGTCGGGCACCCGCCGCGTCCCCTTCGTCCGCCTGGTCCGGACCGAGGCGCGCAAGCTCGTCGACACCCGCGGTGGCCTGTGGCTGCTCGGCATCAGCTCGGGCCTGCTCCTGCTGGTCTTCGGCATCGTGCTGCTCGTCTCGGGCCTGTCGAGCTCGTCCCCGACCGCGCACGACTGGCTGAGCATCCTCACCATCCCCGTGGCCATGCTGGTGCCCGTGCTCGCGATCACGATCGTGACCCAGGAGTGGGGCCAGCGCACCGCGATGACGACCTTCTGCCTGGAGCCGAGCCGGCTCCGGGTGGTCCTCGCCAAGCTGGTGTCGGTCACGATCCTGGGCGTGGCGACGATCGCGCTCGCGCTCGTCCTGGTCCCCGTCGGCAACGTCCTCGGCGCGGGGCTCGCGGGCTCGACGACCGTCTGGAACATCACCACCAGCGACATCGTGATCGCGCTGATGACCCAGGTGCTCTACCTGCTCATGGGGTTCGGCCTCGGGCTGCTGCTGCTCAGCAGCCCCGGCGCACTGGCGATCTACTACGTCTACGGCTGGATCCTCGAGGGCGGGGTGATCATCCCGGGCATCATGTACGTGCTCTGGATCGCGACCGGCTGGGGCCACTCGCTGTTCCCCTGGATCAGCATGCGGATCGCGATGCTGCCCTTCGGCGTGGACGACTCGACCCGCTTCGAGCTCGCCGCGAACGGGGTGTCGCTGGACACCGGGTTGCTGGGCGTGGCCCACATCGCCGTCTCGGTGCTGATCTGGGTGGGCCTGCCGCTCGGCTTCGGCATCTGGCGCGTCCTGCGCGCGGAGCTGAAGTAGGTGCTCAACTAGTCATCCAGGGTTGCCGGACGCGACACCTCGTGGTGTCCGTCCGGTACCCGCGACCGCCACGCTGAAGGCTGTGACTGGCGGCTACCTGCGGTACGCGGCGTTGGGGGACTCGACCACGGTCGGCATCGGGGACCGGGTGCACGGCGGGGCGTGGCGGGGCTGGGCCCGCCTGCTGGCAGAGTCGCTCACGGCGTCGTACGACGTGTCGTTCTGCAACCTCGCGATCTCCGGCGCGACGACCTCGGTGGTCCGCGAGCAGCAGCTCGCCGACGCGGTCACGCACCGGCCGGACCTGGCGTCGCTGGTCGTCGGCATGAACGACACCCTGCGCTCGACCTGGGACCCCGTGCGGGTGCGCGAGGACCTGTTCGCGATCGGCGGGCGGCTCGCCACCGAGGGCGCCACCCTGCTCACGATCCGCTTCCACGACCACGGCGAGGTGCTAGGCCTGCCGGGCTTCCTCCGGCGCCCGCTCAAGGCGCGGATCGACCGCGTCAACGAGGTGTACGACGAGCTGCACGAGACGTACGGCGGACTGCGGCTCGACCTCGCGGGTCGGGCCGAGCTGACCTGTCGCGAGTCCTGGTCCGTCGACCGGTTCCACCCCTCCGAGATCGGCCACCGGGCACTCGCCATCGCGATGGCGGACGTGCTGCGGCAGGGCGGCTTCGACGTCGTACCTCCCGAGGCGGAGCCGTGCGGCGGCGTACCTCGGACCTGGCGGGGGGACGCCGCCTGGATGCTCGCCGAGGGTGCTCCGTGGATCGGGCGCCGGGCCCGCGACCTGGGGCCGTGGGCGGTGCGGCGGGCGGTCGCGGTCGCTGTCGGCTGACCACATCCGCAGCGCCGGCTTTGTCAGCTCCGGACAAGGAATCCGATCGCGTGCCCCGGACCGCTCCGCCTCGCGGTGGGTCGGACCTAGCCTGCGGACATGACGGCACGAGTGGTCGGCGCGGGCGTGGGGCGGACGGGGACCCTGTCGCTCAAGACGGCGCTGGAACGACTGCTCGATGGGCCGTGCTACCACGGCAGCGTGCTCTTCGACCTGGGCCGCGGTCGCCATCTCCGGTTCTGGCGGGCGGCCGCGCGCGGCGAGCCCGTCGACTGGGCGGGTTTCCTGGACGGCTACGCGGCCGTGGTCGACTGGCCGGCCTCGGCGTTCTGGGAGGACATCGCGGCGACGTACCCCGACGCGATCGTGGTGCTGTCCACCCGCGACAGCCCCGTGGCGTGGCACCGCAGCGCCCACGAGACGATCTTCCGCTACGCGCGCCTGGCCCCGATCAACCCGATCGTGCGGATGTTCACCGAGGTCCTGGCCGCCCGCTTCACGCCCCGGGTCCTCGACCCGGAGGAGGCGATGGCGGCGTACGAGCGCCACAACGCGCACGTCCGCGCGACGGTGCCGCCCGAGCGACTGGTCGAGTGGCGACCCGGTGACGGGTGGGAGCCGCTGTGTGCCGCTCTCGGCGTACCGGTGCCGGACGAGCCGTTCCCCGAGACCAACACCCGGGCCGACTGGGACCGCCTGCGGGGCCGCCGGACCCCTCGGTGAGCCCCTCGTTAGGGTCGGACCATGACGACCCGCGAAGACGGCCGCGCCGACGACGAGCTGCGCCCGATCAGGATCACGCGCAACTGGCTGGACAACCCCGCAGGCTCGGTCCTGGTGGAGTTCGGCAAGACCCGGGTGCTGTGCTGCGCGTCGGCCTCGGTGGGCGTCCCGCGGTGGCGCAAGGGCTCTGGACTCGGCTGGGTGACGGCGGAGTACTCCATGCTCCCGGCGTCCACCAACACCCGCTCGGACCGGGAGTCGGTCAAGGGCCGGATCGGTGGTCGCACCCACGAGATCTCGCGGCTGATCGGCCGCTCGCTGCGCGCGATCATCGACGACAAGGCCCTCGGCGAGAACACCATCCAGATCGACTGCGACGTGCTGCAGGCCGACGGCGGCACCCGCACCGCGGCGATCACGGGCGCGTACGTCGCCCTCGCCGACGCCTGCGCCAAGCTCGGGGTCTCGGGTGCGCTGACCGGTTCGGTCGCTGCGGTGTCGGTCGGCATCATCGACGGCGTGCCGCGGCTGGACCTGCCCTACGTCGAGGACGTGCGGGCCGAGACCGACATGAACATCGTGATGACCGGCGAGGGGAAGTACGTCGAGGTGCAGGGCACCGCCGAGGGCGCGGCGTTCGACCGCGCCGAGCTCGACGCCCTGCTCGCGTTGGGCGAGAAGGGCTGCGCCGACCTGACCCGCCTGCAGCAGGAGGCGCTCTCCTCGTGACGCGGGTGTTGGTCGCGTCCGGCAACGCCAAGAAGGTCGAGGAGATGCAGCGGATCCTCGCCGCCCACCTGGATGCGGTCGAGGTGCTGGGGCTGGGCGACGTGGCGTCGTACGACGAGCCGGTCGAGGACGAGCCCACGTTCGCCGGCAACGCGCTGCTCAAGGCCCGCGCCGGGGTCGCGGCGACCGGCCTGGCCACGATCGCCGACGACAGCGGGCTGTGCGTCGACGCGCTCAACGGGATGCCCGGTGTGCTCTCCGCGCGCTGGAGCGGGCGGCCCAAGTCCGACGAGCGCAACAACGCGTTGCTGCTCGACCAGCTGCTCGACGTACCGGATGAGCGGCGTACGGCGCACTTCACCTGTGCCGTCGCCCTCGTGCTCCCCGACGGGCACGAGCTCGTGGTCGAGGGCCGGATGGACGGCCGGGTCATCCGGGAGGTGCGGGGGAGCGGCGGCTTCGGCTACGACGTGCTCTTCGAGGCCGACGATCGCCCCGGCGTCACCACGGCCGAGCTGTCCAAGGACGATAAGGACGCCATCTCCCACCGCGGGCGGGCGTTGCGCGAGATCGCGCCGCAGGTCGCGGCGCTGCTGAGCGGAGGACCGCGATGAGCCTGCGACCCGTCCTCGCCCGGACCCTGCTGCGCCTCACCCGTTGGCGGCTGGTCGGCGAGGTGCCGCAACGCGGCATCCTGGTCGGTGCACCGCACACCTCCAACTGGGACTTCGTGGCGATGCTGGCCATCGCCTGGAGCAGTGGCGTCCAACCGCAGGTGCTGATCAAGGAGTCCTTCTTCAAGGGGCCGCTCGGCCCGCTGCTGCGGGCGCTCGGCGGTGTCCCGCTGGATCGATCCGACCCGGGCCCGACCATCCGGGCCATGCTCGCCGAGGCCGACGACTCGTTCCTGCTCTGCCTGGCGGCCGAGGGCACCCGCTCCAAGGGCGAGTACTGGAAGTCGGGGTTCCTGCGGCTCTCCCAGCAGACCGGGCTCCCGGTCTCGCTCGGCTTCGTCGACGGCCCGACCCGCACCCTCGGGATGGGCCCGACGTTCACGCCGTCCGGCGACGTACGGGCCGACATGGATCTGGTGCGGGCCTTCTACGCCGACAAGCGCGGCTTCAAGCCCGAGAACCGGACCGAGCCCCGGCTGCGCGAAGAGGGCTGATCACCCTTGGTGCGCCCGGTGAGATTCGAACTCACACTGCACACGACCTAAACGTGTTGCCTCCTGCCAGTTGGGCTACGGGCGCGCAGCCGAGAGTTTATGCAGTTGGCCGAACAGCGCCTTTGTCGGCAGTGAACTTCCCGCTGCTTCGTCCAGCGAAGTTCGCCGTCTGGCGATGGCAGTTCGGGCAGAGGAAGCGAAGGTTGGACTGTTCGTTGTTGAGGAAGTCGCCGTCGATGTGATCGATCTCGAGGGTGAGCGGGAGGCCCTGCCAGGTCCCGTCGTTGCCACACAGCGCACAGCGATAGGGAATGCCGGACTCCATGAGGGCTCGCTTCAAGAGTGACGGCTTCTCACGCGGCGAACTGACCGATCGTCTGACGAGGATTTCACTTGCCGCCTTCCGTCTGTGGTCGTGCGACGTCGGGTTGTAGAGCGTGAAGTGAGACGTATCGAGATCGAAGCGCTTGATTGTTCGGCTGATGTGCGCGTGTGCACCGCCGTTCTGACGTAGGCCGAGGAGTCGCAAGACGCCGGCTACTGACGTCGATTGCGCGACCAACGGCGCGAGAAGTTCTGGCGTGTACTTCCGACGAGCCCGAGTTCCGTTCATGCTGTGACGCTAAGCAGCCCCGGGTCCTTCGTCGAATGTCGTTCCACAGGCCCCGGATCAGCTCCAGGCCCAGCCCGCGAGGAACGAGTCGAAGACGCCCGACTGGCCGGTGTCGCCGTCGAGGTAGGTGAACACGATCGTGTAGCCGGTGCCGCCGTGGACGACGAGGTACGCCGTCTGGTGCAGGGTGCCGGTGCTTCCCGAGCGAGTCACCGACGCGCCGATCGCCTGCTCGCCGTCGATGTCCTTGTCGGCGATGTCGGCGACGTTGGCGGTGGGGTCGGCGTTGCGCAGGCCCTTCTCCCAGCTGGACCGCACCGACTCCGGGTCGGTGGTGCCGAAGGTCTCCGAGGTCGCGATGGCGACGTTGGCCGTCGACCCGCTGATCGAGTCGGCGTTGACCGCGATCTTGTCGAGGTTCGGGGAGTCGGACGGGTAGTTGTCGGTCTGGTCGGTCCATCCGGTCGGCATGGCGACCGTGTAGCCGGTGCCGTCGAGGGTGTCGCCGGTCGCGACCGGCGCGGACGTGGTGGTCGTGCTGTGCGTCGGTGCCGGGTCGTCGCCGCCGCTGTTGGCGACCAGCGCGACCAGCCCGCCGATGCCGCCCAGCAGCACGACCGCGCCGATCACGAGGCCCACGACCAGGCCGGTGCGGCTCTTGCGCGGCGGCTGCGCCTGCCAGGATCCGTACGCCGGCGCGGACTGCCACGCGGGCTGCCCGTACGCCGCCGGGGGACTCATCACCGGCGCGGCCGGCGGGCTCGTCATCGGCGGACTCATCATCGGCGGGCTCATCACCGGCGGGGCGGGCGGGGCCGGCGAGGCAGCCGGCACCGACCCGGAGCCCGGGTCGAGGCTCTGCACCAGCTGCGCCGGCACCCGGCCGAGCGCGAAGCCCAGCACGGCACACGCCCACTGGCAGCCGCGGTCGTCGTTGCTGCCGCGGTCGCGTGCGAGGCGCTGCCCCGAGGACTCGACGGCCGCCTGCACCTGGGCGCCGCTGTCGAGCATGGTGAGCATGCCGTCGACGGCGCCGAGCCGGACGGCGTCGGTGAGCAGGTTGATGGTGCCCGAGCTCGCCGTACCCTCGTCCAGGTAGTCGTCGAGTGCCGCGCGGAAGGTCAGCGGATCGCGGAACAGTGCGGTCCCCCGGTCGCGCGCCAGGTCGGCGAGGGCGGCGGCGAGCTGCATCGGATCAGATCCCGAGGTCGCGGCGGAGCTTGGCGACGTGGCCGGTGGCCTTGACGTTGTACTGCGCGAGCTCGATCTTGCCGTCGGCGCCGACCACGAAGGTCGAGCGGATGACGCCCTCGACGGTCTTGCCGTACAGCTTCTTCTCCCCGTACGCCGCGTAGGCCCGGTGCACCGCGAGGTCCGGGTCGGACAGCAGGGTGATCGTCAGGCCGTCGCGCTCGCGGAACTTGGCCAGCTTCTCGGGGCTGTCCTTGGAGACGCCGAGCACCGTGTAGCCGGCCGCCTTCAGCGAGTCGAGCGAGTCGGTGAAGTCGCAGGCCTGCGTGGTGCAGCCTGGCGTCATCGCGGCCGGGTAGAAGTAGACGACGACCTTGCCGTCCTTGCGCGCCTCGGCCAGCGACACCTCGATGCCGGTGTCGTCGCTGAGCGTGAAGTCGGGGGCGGTGTCTCCGGGTCCGAGGCGTGCGGTCATGCACACAGCATCCCATTGGTAGCCTGCCTGTGTGACCAACCCATCGGAGATCGAGCGCGAGATCGAAGAGGCACGCGACCGCCTCGCCAACACCATCGACCAGCTGGTGTACCGATCGAGCCCCAAGACCGTGGTCGGGCGCGAGGTCGCGGCCGTCAAGGCGCACTACGTCGACGCCCAGGGCCAGCCCCGGACCGACAACATCCTGAAGACCGTCGGCGGTGTGGTCGGCGTGATCGCCGCTTTCGTGGTGATCCGCAAGCTCGTCAGGTGAGCTCCTTCGAGGTGGCCGACGCCACCGAGAAGATGCCCATCAAGATGCTGCACGACCGCATCCTGTGCGAGATCGACAGCGAGGCCGGCGAGCGTCGCTCGGCCGGCGGGATCGTCATCCCCGCGACCGCCGCCATGGGTGGCAAGCGGCTGGCCTGGTCGCGTGTGGTCGCCGTCGGCCCGCACGCGCGCGCCGTCGAGAAGGGCGACCGGGTCCTCTACGACCCCGAGGACAAGGCCGAGGTCGAGGTCCACGGCGAGGTCTACGTCGTGATGCGCGAGCGTGACATCCACGCCGTGGCCGCCGACCGGCTGGCCGACGAGGCCGCCGGCCTCTACCTCTAGGAGCAACCGTGGTCGTCGAGGTCGAGCGTCGCGGACCGGTCACGATCGTCACGCTGCGCCGTCCCGAGGTCCGCAACGCGGTCGACGCGGAGCACGCCCGTGCCCTGACGGCGGCGTTCGAGGAGTTCGACGCGGACGACACCGCCTCCGTCGCGGTCCTGTACGGCGCCGGAGGTGTCTTCTGCGCCGGTGCCGATCTGAAGGCGGTCACCCGCGGGGACGTCGAGGTCGGTCCGCCGGGGATCGGGCCCGCCGGCATGGGGCCCACCCGGATGCTGCTGTCCAAGCCGGTCATCGCCGCGGTCGAGGGCTATGCGGTCGCGGGCGGGCTCGAGCTCGCGGTCTGGTGTGACCTGCGCGTGGCCGACCCGGCCGCCGCGTTCGGCGTGTTCTGCCGGCGCTGGGGTGTGCCCCTCATCGACGGCGGCACCGTGCGGCTGCCGCGCCTGATCGGCCACTCCCACGCCCTGGACCTGATCCTCACCGGCCGCGAGGTCGGCGCCGAGGAGGCGCTGCGGATGGGGCTCGCCAACCGCGTCAGCGCACCGGGCGCGGCGCTGGAGGAGGCCGTGGCGCTGGCCGAGCAGCTCGCCCGCTTCCCGCAGACGACGATGCGGCAGGACCGGTTGTCGGCGTACGAGCAGGAGGCGCTGGCGCTGGACGAGGCGATCGCGAACGAGTGGAAACACGGCGAGGTCTCCCTGGCAGCCGATACGGTCGCGGGTGCGGGCAGGTTCGCGGGCGGGGCGGGCCGGCACGGCTCGTTCGACTGAGCCAGACCACAACACGGAGCTTCGGGAGGGGCCATGGCGGGGCCGGGACGTGACCAGCGCGAGCCGATGGAGAGGTTGATCCGGATCGCGGCGGTCCTGCGCGACGCCCCGCTGCAGGGCGTCTCGGGGGAGCGGCTCGCCGAGGTGGCCGGCTTCACCGGGGAGGACCGGGCCGACTCGCTGTCGCGCGAGATCAGGTTCCTCAACCGGCAGGGCTGGCAGATCGACAACATCGCCGCCAAGGGCGAGCCCGCCCGCTGGCGGATGACCGCCGTGGACAACCGGCTGCGGGTGCGGCTGACGCCCGCGCAGCAGACCGCCCTGCGTCGCGCCGTGCTGCTGGCCGACCGCGACGACCTCGTCGAGCGGCTCGGGCTCTCCGACGCGGCGCGCCCGGCCACGGTGTCGGCCGCGATGGAGCCCGACGCGGCCGAGGGGGAGGCCTCGGCAGCGCTGTCGGCGTGCGTGCGTGCCGTGCGCGGCCGCTGCCTGCTGCACTTCGGCTACAAGGGCACCCTGCGCGTCGTCCACCCCGAGTCGGTGCGCATCCAGAACGCCCGCTGGTACCTCCGCGGTGTCGAGGACGCCGATCTCGACGCCGGTCTCGTCAAGACCTTCGTGGTCGCCCGGATGAAGGACGTCGCGATCGACCCGCCCGGCACGGCGCGGCCCGTGACCGCCGCCCGGCACGCCGGGCTGCACCCGATGACCTGGGAGATCGACGAGCCGATCGACGTCACGCTCAGCACGACGACCGACTACGAGCCCGACGTACGCCGCTGGCTGGGCAGCCCGACCTCCTCCCGCGTCGAGCCGGACGGCCGCGTCACGATGACCTACCGCGTCACCCACCGCGCCGCCCTGCACGCCCGGCTCTTCGAGCTCGGCACCCGGGTGCGCGTGGTCGGGCCCGAGAGCGTCCGCGCGGCGCTGATCGAGGAGCTCGCGGGCTTCGCGGGCCTGAGGGAGGACCGATGAGCGTCCCCAAGTACGTCGCCCGCATCGCCCGGCTGCCGGAGGTGTTCGCGCGCCTCGCCGAGCACCCCGACGGCCTGCCGCTCAACGAGCTCGCCGACGATCTCGGCATCAAGGTGGCCGAGCTGCGCGAGGACCTCGCCGCGTTCTTCGCCGCCGACCTCGGCATCATGCTCGGCCTGTGCCGTCCCGACGTGCTGGAGTTCCTCGGCCCCGACGGCGACGACGCCCTGCCCGAGGACGCGCAGGTCGTGCGGATCATCCAGCCCGCCGACGAGCTCGGGGTCGAGTACGTCGACGCCGCCGAGCTCGCCCTCGTCTACAGCGCGGCCCGGGCGCGCGCCGACATCGACCCCGACGACGAGGACCTCCTCGGCGCGATCGACGTGCTGACCGAGACGCTGTTCGGCGAGGACGTCGCCGTACCGCCGCCGGCGGCGGCGCAGTGGAACCGTCCGCTGCAGACCCTGCAGCGGGCCCAGGAGGAGCACCGTCGCGTGCGGATCGTCTACTCGCGGTCCTGGGAGCACGGCGTCGGCGAGCTCGTGATCGAGCCGCTGCGCCTGGTGCAGACCCGGCGTGGCTGGGAGGTCGACGCCGGCCCGGTCCGTGCCAACGGATCGCTGCGCACCTACCTCCTCTCCAACATCCGTGAGGCGGAGCTGCTGGACCAGACGTTCGAGGTCACGCCCGAGGCGACCGGGCTGCTGGCCGGCCAGCGCGCGACGACGCGGGTCCAGCTCTGCCTGCCGCAGTCGGGACGCTGGGCCGCCGACATGTACGCCGAGCAGGTGACCTTCGTCCACGACGACGAGGAGTCGGTGGTGGTCGACGTGGAGCTGCTGCCGCCGCTGGAGCAGCGGGTCGGGATGCTGATGCTCGCCGCCGGACCGGACGCGTTCGTCGTGGATCCGAAGGAGCTCGACACGGCCGGCGCCGTGCTGGCGGAGGAGCTGTTCATCCACCACTCCGTGGATCCGTCGTGACCGGCCGCGACGAGGCGGTAGCGCTCGACGCCGCGGACCCGCTGGCGTCGTACCGTGACCGCTTCCTGCTGCCCCACGGCCTGAACTACCTCGACGGCAACTCCCTCGGCGCCCTGCCGCGCGCGACGCCGGAGTGGCTCGCGCAAGTGGTCCAGCGCGAGTGGGGCGAGCGGCTGATCCGCTCGTGGAACGAGGGCTGGCACGAGCTGCCGGTGCGGGTGGGCGACCTGATCGGCCGCTACGTGGTCGGCGCCGACGCCGGGCAGGTGGCGCTCGCGGACTCCACGACCGTGAACTTCTACAAGCTCCTCGCCGCTGCGCTCGACGCACGCCCCGGCCGGTCGGAGATCGTGGCGGACCCGCTGAACTTCCCCACCGACAGGTACGTCGTCGACGGGCTCGCCCGCGCACGCGACCTGACTGTGCGGCCGCTCGCCGCGGACCCGGTGCTCGGCGTGACGCCGGCGGACGTCGAGGCCGTGGTCGGCCCGGACACCGCCGTGGTGACGTTGTCGCACGTCGACTACCGGTCCGGCGCCCTCGCGGACCTGCACGAGATCACCCGGATCGCCCATTCCGCGGGGGCTCTGGTGCTCTGGGACCTCTGCCACAGCGCCGGCGCCGTGCCCGTCGACCTCGACGCGGCCGGGGTCGACCTTGCGGTCGGCTGCACGTACAAGTACCTCAACGGCGGCCCCGGCGCGCCGGCGTTCCTGTACGTCGCCTCGCGCCTCCAGGCCGAGCTCGAGCCGCCGATCTGGGGCTGGTTCGGGCAGACCGACCAGTTCGCGATGGGGCCGTCCTTCGCTCCGGTGCCGGGGATCCGCCGGTTCCTGAGCGGTACGCCGAGCATCCTGGCCGGCTCCGCGGTCGAGGCGGGTCTCGAGCTGTTCGCCGAGGCCGGCATCGACCGGATCCGCGCCAAGAGCGTCGCCCTGATCTCCCTGGCCGTCGAGCTGTACGACGAGCACCTGGCCGGCCTGGGGTTCACCCTCGTCACGCCCCGCGACGCCGGTGCGCGCGGCGGGCACGTCTCGGTGTCGCATCCGGAGTCCTACCGGATCTGCCGGGCCTTGATCGAGCTCGAGGACACCGTGCCCGACTTCCGCGAGCCGGACGGGCTGCGGCTCGGCTTCTCGCCGCTGACCACGCGCTTCGCCGATGTCTGGGACGGGATGGACGCGATCCGCCGGATCGTGGAGGAGCGGCGCTACGAGCAGGTTAGCTCGTCCCGGACCGCCGTCACCTAGCCGTCGCGCTAGCCTGCGGCGTCGAGGGACTTGTCGTCGCTGAGCCGCGCCCGGCGCGCGGCCCGGTCGCCCTCGTGCGCGGCGCTGGGCGCGGTGTGGGCCGAGGAGCGGCGATCGGCGGACCAGGTGCCGCGGACGTTGTTGCGGCGCAGTGCCTCGGCGAAGTGGTCGTGGACGTCGACCTCCTTCTGGCGCAGCGCGAGCGCGGTCTCCCCGGACGCGGGAGCGGCCGCCTCCACCTCCGCCACGGTGGCCGCGCGGGAGGCCTGCAGCCGCTCGCCGATGCGGGCGGCGTACGCCTCGTAGAAGGCCAGGCGGGCCGTGATCGTGGCGACGGGCTTGGCGACGTACCGCCGGCGGCGCTGGTCCCAGACGGTCGCGACGTCGCGCTCGCCGGCCCGCAGGTAGCGCTCGCAGTCGGCGACCATCTGCACCAGCAGCGACTCGTAGAGCGCCTTGGTGACGGCGATGTCGGTGGGGAAGCCGTACATCGTGACGCCCGTGGAGTCGCTGTTGATCGTGCAGCGCAGGTCGTTGGCGTGGGCGATGTTCAGCAGCAGCCGCACGTAGCGCGCCAGGCCGCGCCGGCCGGGCTCGCCGATCCGGTAGTGCTCCGAGCCGGGCTGCTCGCGCTGCTCCTGGCGGGCGGTGTGGGCGCGTGCGACGGCCAGCGCGATCGAGTGCCGCGTCGCGAGAGCCTGGGCCTTGCCGAGGAACGCGTCGCGCTCGTGGTCGTTGCGGGTGCCCTCGGCCTGGCGCAGCAGCTTGGCGATCCTGGCGAGCGTGCCGTCATCGAGGGAGTGGGTGACCTGCTCGAGCCCCTCGGCGGCGTACGCCACGTGGAGGAGCTGGGCGATGACCGGGCTGCCGATGTCCTCGAGCAGTCGCAGGTACGTCGACCGGAAGCCGGCGCCGTGGTCGAGGTCCTCGGCCAGGTGGTGGGCCAGCTCGTGCAGGACCACCAGGCCCCGCAGCGCCCACCGGCCGCCGACCTCGAAGGTCGGCACGGCGATGGTCGCGGTCTCCGCGAGGTAGACGGCCATCCGGTGGCCGGCGCGGGACCGGACCCGGACCGCCTGCTGCTCGCGGCCGTCGTAGTCGGCGCCGCGGTCGCGCAGGTGGGTGAGCACCTGGTCGACGTACCGCTGGACGGCCTCGGGATCGGTGAACCGCGGCTCGACCTCGGGCTCGTGGAGGGCTCCGTCGATGCTGACCGTGGGCTGCTCGGGGGTCACCCGGTCCAGCCAGGACGCGAGCTGGTCCTCAGCGGCGTACACCGCGCTCTTGTCGGGGTCCGAGGTCATGACGCCAGTCTGCCGGGTGCTGCCGACAATCCTGGTGATGGCGGCGGGGTCGGGCGTGATGGGATGGCCGGATGGAGCTGACGGCGGAACAGGTCGACCGAGCGATCGGGGTGGTGCTCGGGTCCGCGTGCGGTGACGCCCTCGGCGCCGGCTACGAGTTCGGGGTCGCGACGCCCGGCCCGGAGGGGCCACGGATGATCGGCGGCGGGCTGGGCGGGTTCGCGCCGGGGGAGTGGACCGACGACACGTCGATGGCGGTCGTGATCGCGGAGGTCGCGGCGACCGGGGCCGACCTGCGCGAGCCCGCGGCACTGGACGCGATCGCGCGTGGCTTCCGGCGCTGGTACGACGGCGGCCCGGCCGACATCGGCATCCAGACCAGCCAGGTACTGGAGGCGGGCGGGCCGGCGCCCTCGGGTGTCGGTCTGGCGGCAGCCGCGCGGGCGGTGCACGAGCGGAACGGCCGCAGCGGCGGCAACGGCTCCCTGATGCGCACCGGGCCGGTCGCGCTGGCCCACCTCGACGACCCGGAGGCGCTCGTCTCGGCGGCGACGGCCGTCAGCGCGCTCACCCACCACGACCCGCAGGCCGGCGAGGCCTGCGCCCTGTGGTGCCTGGCGATCCGGCACGCCGTGCTGACCGGGGAGACCGACGTGAGGGCGGGCCTGCACGCGTTGCCCGCCGCCGCTCGCGACTTCTGGGAGCTGCGGCTGCGCGAGGCGGAGTCGCAGGAGCCCGCGACCTTCCGCCCCAACGGGTACGTCGTCACCGCCCTCCAGGCCGCCTGGTCGGCCATCCACCACACGCCGGGCTCGGGTCTGGTCGACTCGCTCTCGACCGCGATCCTGATCGGCGACGACACCGACACCGTGGCCGCCATCGCCGGCTCGCTGCTCGGTGCGCGCTGGGGTGCGGGGGCGGTGCCGGAGGACTGGCGCGACATGCTGCACGGCTGGCCGGGGCTGCGGGCCGAGGATATCGCCGGGCTCGCGGTGGCGACGGTCCGCTGACCCGCCCACGCTGAGGCCGAAGCATGGAGGCTCTCGACCCCGCGTCCGCATGATCACAGCGTCACGAGCGAGACCGACCCGCCAACCGCGAGCCGGGCGGCTTTTAGCGGGTGATCCTCGCATGCCCGAAAACGCCCTGAGGCCCGGTCTGACGACCGGGCCTCAGGATCTGTACGCCATCACGGACTCGAACCGCGAACCCGCTGATTAAGAGTCAGCTGCTCTGCCAATTGAGCTAATGGCGCATGTCTTTCGACTCGGAAAACATTACACCGCCGCCCGGCCACGGCCCAAATCAGACCGACTCCAGGACGGCCTGGGCGGCGTTGTGGCCGCCGAGGCCCGACACGGCACCGCCGCGACGGGCGCCCGAGCCGCACAGCAGCACGGCCGGGTGGTCGGTCTCGACGCCCCAGCGGGCGGCAGGGGTGTCGAGGGCGGCGCGCGCCGATGCCCAGGGCCACTCCAGGTCGCCGTGGAAGATGTGGCCGCCGGGCATGGCGACCTCGGCCTCGACGTCCTGGGGGATCTTCGCCTCGATGCACGGCTCGCCGGAGGAGTCGCGCGCCACGCACGACATCAGCGGCTCGGCGAGCACCTCGTCCAGGGAGGCGATCGCCCGCGCGACGGCCTCGCTCTTCGCCGCGACCGGATCGGACTCGAAGAGCCGGGCCGGCGTGTGAAGGCCGAAGTAGGTCAGCGTGTGGGTGCCGGACGGGACGTCGCCGAGGATCGAGGGGTCGGTGAGCGAGTGGCAGTACACCTCGCCCGGCAGGCGCGTCGGCAGGCGGCCGTCCGCCGCATCGGCGTACGCCGCCTCGAGGTCGGCGTACCCCTCGGCCAGGTGCAGGGTCCCGGCGAACGCCACTGCGGGATCGACCCCTGACCTCAGCTGGGGGAGCCGCGACAGCAGCAGGTTGATCTTCAGCTGCGCGCCCTCGGGCTTGGTCTCCGCGTCCGCGGCTCCGCCGCGCAGGATCTGCAGCACCCACGGCGCGACGTTGGCGAGCACGAAGCGCCCGCGGGCGGACTGCTCGGAGGTGCCGTCGTGCCAGCGCACCGTGCCGTCGTCGGCGATGGCGCTGACCCCGGCCCCCGTCACGAGTCGTGCACCGGCATCCGAGGCGGCGCGCGCCAGGGCCGAGGTCACCGCGCCCATCCCGCCCACGGGCACGCGCCACTCGCCGGTCCCGTTGCCGATCAGGTGGTAGAGGAAGCAGCGGTTCTGCACCAGCGACGGCGCGTGCAGCGAGGCGAAGGTGCCGATCAGCGCGTCGGTCGCGACCACGCCGCGCACCAGGTCGTCCTTGAACCTGCGCTCGATCGTCTCGCCGAGCGGCCGCCGGACCAGCTGCTCCCAGATCGCCTCCGGTACGACGGAGGACAGCTCCCGCTCGCGGGGGAGCGGCTGGGTCAGGGTCGGGGCGACGACCGCCGCCACCCGGGCCACGTCGGCGTAGAAGGCCCGCCAGGCGGCGTACTGCTCGTCACCGCCGGTCAGCCGCCGGAAGCTCTCGCGCGTCTCCTGGCCCTCCGGCCGTTCGACCAGCAGGCCGTCGGCCACGCCGTCGCGGACGTAGGGCGTGTACGACGCCGTGTCGCGGCTGGTCAGCGCGATGTCGAGCCCGAGGTCGCGCACGATCGAGTCGGGCAGCAGCGAGACCAGGTAGGAGTAGCGCGACAGCCGGGTCGGTACGCCGGCGAACGCCTCCTCCGACACGGCGGCCCCGCCCACGTGGTCGAGGCGTTCCAGGACCAGCACCGAGAGCCCGGCCCGAGCCAGGTACGCGGCCGCGGTGAGCCCGTTGTGGCCGGCCCCGACGACGACCACGTCGTAGGAATCCATGCCCCGAACCTAGCGGGAACAACACCGCGACCGTTATAGTTGACATGGCAACAACAACCTCAGGAGATGAGTGCGATGCCCGCGATCACTGTCGACGACCTGACCGTCCTGCCCCGGATCCAGGAGCCCGGCCTGGGCGACCAGCCGCGCCCGGTCTGGAGCGTGACGACCGCTCCGCAGGGCTACGAGGGCGAGGGCTTCCCGGTGCGCCGGGCCTTCGCGGGCATCGACATGCGCCACCTCGACCCCTTCATCATGATGGACCAGATGGGCGAGGTGGAGTACGCGCCGGGAGAGCCCAAGGGCACCCCGTGGCACCCGCACCGCGGCTTCGAGACCGTCACCTACATCATCGACGGCGTCTTCGACCACCAGGACAGCCACGGTGGCGGCGGCTCCATCACCAACGGCGACACCCAGTGGATGACGGCCGGCAGCGGACTGCTGCACATCGAGACCCCGCCGGAGTGGCTGGTGCAGGCCGGTGGCCTGTTCCACGGCATCCAGCTGTGGGTGAACCTGCCCAAGGCCGACAAGCTGAACGATCCCCGCTACCAGGACATCCGCTCCGGCGAGGTCGCGCTGCTCACCAGCGCCGACGCCGGTGCGCTGGTCCGGGTCATCGCGGGCGAGGTCGCGGGCCACGCCGGCCCGGGGTCGACGTACAGCCCGATGGCGCTCGTGCACGCCACCATCGAGCCGGGCGCGCGCCTGGAACTGCCGTGGAACGTCGAGCACAACGCGCTGGTCTACGTGCTGAACGGCTCAGGATCGGTCGGTACGACGGAGCCCAGCCCACTGCACACCGGCCAGACCGCGGTGATGGGCGCCGGTGACTACCTGACGATCACGGCCGACGGGACCCAGGAGAGCCGGAGCCCGAAGCTCGACGTGATCGTCGTCGGCGGCAAGCCGATCAACGAGCCCATCGCCTGGGCCGGCCCGTTCGTGATGAACACCAAGGCCGAGGTGCTGGCGGCCTACGAGGACTTCCAGAAGGGCCGCTTCGGGCACATCCCGGCGTGAGTCAGACGCCGCCCGCGGTCACGATCGCGTCGGTGAGGAAGCCGGCCATCAGGCCGACCACCATGCCGACGGCCAGCAGGTCGGTACGCCGGGCGCGGGCGGCGACGCCGATCAGCTGGATCACCACGTAGAGGATCGAGCCGGCGGCCAGCGACAGGAAGACCACGGCGAGCGGGTCGCTGGTGAACTTGTAGCCGACCAGGGTGCCGACGAAGGTCGGGCCGCCGCCGATCACCCCGAGCAGCAGCAGCCGACCCCAGGTCGGCGCCTCGGTGCCGGTGAGGGGGGCGGTGATGCCGAAGCCCTCGGTGGCGTTGTGCAGGCCGAAGCCGACCACGAGCAGCACGGCCAGCGCGATCGCGCCCGTGGCGGCTGCCTGGCCGATGGCGAGGCCCTCGGCGAAGTTGTGCAGGCCGATGCCGATCGCGATGAGCATCGAGAGCTTCGCGGGGTCCAGCTCGGCGGGCATCCGGCGCTCGTAGCCGACCAGGCCGAGAAGGCCGACCGCGATGCCGGCGAACATCAGGGCGCCGTACCCGATCGCCGTGCCCCACCGGGCGCCGCCCTCGGCGGACAGAGCGAGGTCGGCGGGCTCCCAGGCTGCCGAGAGGACGTCCCACACCAGGAAGACCAGGATGCCGACCGCGACGGCGTTCAGCAGGTTGCGCAGCACCGGCGCGGGCTTGGGCAGCCGCGCGATGGGCAGGCCCAGGAAGATGGTGCCGCCCGCGATCACGCTGAGGATCAGGGTCTTCTCGAAGGTCACGAGAACTGAGGTTAGGGACACCTAAGCCATCTGCGGAATCCCCGACGCCCCGATGAGACGAAAAGCACCACAGCCGGATCCGAGGATCCGGCTGCGGGACATGGGGTGAGCGACGGGGCTCGAACCCGCGACCCTCGCGACCACAACGCGATGCTCTACCAGCTGAGCTACGCCCACCATGGGTCATCGCTCCGAGAGGAGCGCTGACCGGGGACGAGTGTAGACGGATCGGCCCGGGTTCGTTCAATCGGTATCGACCAGGATCGGATCAGGACTGCCCCAGGCCGGTGATCGAGCCCCCGTGACGGGCCGCGGCCTCCTTGGAGGTGTCGGTGTCGGGGCCGGGCAGCGGCACGAAGACCGTGTCGCGGTAGTAGCGCAGCTCCTCGATGCTCTCCTGGATGTCGGCCAGTGCGCGATGGTTGCCGCGCTTGACCGGCGCCGCGAAGTAGGCGCGCGGGAACCAACGCTTGGCCAGCTCCTTGATCGAGGAGACGTCGACGATCCGGTAGTGCAGGAACTCGTCCAGAGCCGGCATGTCGCGGGCCAGGAAGCCCCGGTCGGTGGCCACGGTGTTGCCGGCCAGCGGCGGCCGGGAGTCGGCCGGGCAGTGCTCGCGGATGTAGGCCATGACCTGGTCCTCGGCCTCCTGGAGGGTCACGCCGTTCGCGAGCTCCTCGAGCAGGCCCGAGCTGGCGTGCATGTTGCGGACGAACTCGATCATCTGGTCCAGCGACTCGGCGGGCGGCTTGATGATCACGTCGACGCCCTCGCCCAGGACGTTCAGGTCGAAGTCGGTGACCAGTGCCGCCACCTCGATCAGCGCATCCGCTCCGAGGTCGAGGCCGGTCATCTCGCAGTCGATCCAGACGAGTCGTTCGTTCACGGTTGAGCACCCTACGCCGTACGTCGTCTCAGGCTCGGCTCAGCAGTACCGGATAGCCTCCGGTCTCGTGGAACGTGGACTGCCCTGGGTGGGCGTGCTGGCCCGCCTGGTGGTGGGCGGTGTCTGGCTCGTCGCCGGCGCCCTCAAGGTCGCGACCCCGAGCGAGAGCATCCACGCCGTCCAGGCCTACGACCTGCTGCCGTACTCGGTCGCGGAGTCGGTCGGTGTGGGCCTTCCCGCGATCGAGCTGGTCGTCGGGCTGGCCCTGGTCGCGGGCGTGCTCGTGCGCGGTGCGGCGGTCATCTCCGCCCTGCTGCTCGTCGCCTACATCGTGGCGATCGCGTCGGTGTGGGCGCGCGGTATGACCATCGACTGCGGCTGCTTCGGCGGTGGCGGCGCGGATCCGGACGCCGCGTCGGCGTACCCGTGGGAGATCGCGCGCGACATCGCGCTCCTGCTCGCCTCGCTGCTCCTGGTGTGGCTGCGACGTACGCCGCTCGCGCTCGACGCGCTGCTCTTCCCGAACCGTTCCGACCGGACCCTCGTCGAAGGAGACTGACATGTCGTCGACCAACAAGAAGGCCGCCGACCGCACCGCCGTCGCTGCGGCGATGCGGGCCGAGCAGGCCAAGCGGGAGGCGCGGCGGCGGATCCTGACCATCGGCGGCGTCGCCCTGGTGATGATCCTCATCGTCGGCGGCGCGGTGCTGTTCTCGGTGGTGAAGAACAACAAGGACAACAGCAAGATCGGCGCGGCCGCAACCGCGACCCAGGCGGGCACCTACGGCGTGGTGATGGGGCCGAGCAGCGCGACCCACAAGGTGATCATCTACGAGGACTTCCTCTGCCCCTTCTGCGGTGAGCTCGAGCGCGGCTCCGAGGCGCAGCTGGCCACGCTGGCCGATGACGGCAAGGTGCAGGTGGAGTACCGGCCCTTCAACATCCTCGGGTCGACGACCGACAGCTACTCGATCCGCGCCGCGGGCGCGTTCTCGATCGTGCTCAAGACCTCGGGGAGCGCGGTGGCGCTGAAGTTCCACAACCTGCTCTACCAGCACCAGCCGAGCGAGTCCGGCCCCTACCTGTCCGACGCCGACCTCGTGCGGTACGCCGTCGAGGCGGGTGCCAAGGAGTCGGCGGTGAAGAGCCAGATCGAGGGCAACGCCGGCCTGTCGTGGGTGGAGGCGGCCAGCAAGGCGGCGTTCGCCACCGGGCTGCAGGGCACGCCGACCATCGTCGTCGACGGCAAGGTCATCTCCGGCACCTCCGCAGACGCCCTCCTGGCGGCCGTCTCATGAGCGGGCTGACGGGGTTCATCGCCGGCCTGCCCAAGGCCGAGCTGCACGTCCACCACGTGGGGTCCGCCTCGCCGCGGATGGTCAGCGAGCTCGCGTCGCGCCACCCCGGCACGGTCCCCAGCGACCCCGACGAGCTGCGCCGGTTCTTCGAGTTCCGCGACTTCGCCCACTTCATCGAGGTCTACCTCGCCGTCGTCGACCTGGTGCGTACGCCGGACGACATCCGCTTCCTCACCTACGAGATCGGCCGTGAGCTCGCCGAGACCCAGTCGGTGCGGTACGCCGAGCTCACCTGCACGCCGTACACCTCGGTGCTGCCGGACGATCCCGACCGGGGCATGCCGATCGAGGCCTACACCGAGGCGATCGAGGACGCTCGGCGCTCGGTCGAGCGCGACTTCGGCCTGGTGTTCCGATGGATCTACGACATCCCGGGGGAGTCGGGTCTCCCGGCCGCCGACGCCACCATCGGCTTCGCGCTCGACCACCGGCCCGAGGGACTGATCGGGTTCGGGCTCGGCGGGCCGGAGATCGGCGTCGACCGGCCGCAGTTCAAGCCGCACTTCGACCGCGCCCGCGCCGCCGGCCTGCGGTCGGTGCCGCACGCGGGGGAGACGACCGGACCCGAGACCGTCTGGGCGTCGATCCGGGATCTCGGTGCGGAGCGGATCGGCCACGGCACCTCCTCGGCGCAGGACCCCGCACTCCTGGCCCACCTCGCCGAGCACGGCATCGCGCTCGAGGTCTGCCCGTCCTCGAACGTCGCGACCCGCGCGGTGGCGAGCCTCGCCGAGCACCCGCTGCCGCGGTTCGTGGCCGCCGGCGTACCGGTCACGATCAACTCCGACGACCCCTCGATGTTCGGCACCAGCCTCAACCGCGAGTACGAGATCGCCGCCGACCTGCTCGGCCTCGACCGCGCCGGCGTCGCCGACCTGGCGCGGGCGGGCGTGCGGTACTCGTTCGCCCCCGACGACCTCAAGGCGCGGATCACCGCCGAGATCGACGCGTACGCCGCCGACTCCTGAGCGCCCCCGGCAGGACTCGAACCCGCAACCCAGTAGGTAGAAGCTACTTGCGCTATCCAGTTGCGCTACGGAGGCTTTGACGGCCCGAGTATCCCATCTGCGGGGAGCAGCCTTGACCGCACCTGTGGATGATCCCCACGGGTTGTCGGTGGCTTCGTCGATGCTGTCCGTGGGACGGACCAGGCGACGAGCACTCGGAGGGCTCGTGCACTCGCATCACACGAAGGACAAGGGCGACCTCGCTGTCGCCAAGGCGCACGCAGATCTGGTCGGCACGGGCTGCGTGGTTCTCTTCCCGACCACGGAGCATGCTCCGTTCGATCTGGTGGCGTATCGGGACGGCGCGTTCTCCCGAGTGCTATTACGTCCGCCCGAGCGACTTCGGGGCATCTGTCACCCTCCGCGTCACTCCCGCGGCCAACGGCCAGAAGGTAGGCGTCGTCGAAGCCGCGCGATTCCGGATGATCCCACCGGAGTCGTCGGTTCCCGCGCGTGACCTCAGCCTCTGAGCGAGCCCAGCCACTCCTCGACCCCGTCGGGGTCGCGGGGGAGCGCGGCGGACAGGTTGCGCACGCCGTCGGCGGTCACGACCACGTCGTCCTCGATGCGGATGCCGATGCCGCGCAGCTCCTCGGGGACGAGGAGGTCGTCGTCCTGGAAGTAGAGGCCGGGCTCGACGGTGAGGACCATGCCCTCGGCCAGCGTGCCGTCGCGGTACGCCGCCGGGGCGGCCTCGCCGCAGTCGTGGACGTCCATGCCGAGCATGTGGCTGACCCCGTGCAGCGTCCAGCGCGAGTAGACCTTCGACGCGGGGTCGAGCGCCTCCTCGGCCGAGACGGGCAGCAGGCCCAGGCCCTCGAGGCCGTGGGCCAGAACGACCATGGCGGCGTTGTGACCGGCGAGGAACGCCGCGCCCGGGCGGAGTGCGGCGATCGCGGCGTCCTGGGCCTCAAGCACCAGCGAGTAGAGCTCACGCTGCAGCGGGGTGAACCGGCCCGACACGGGGATCGTCCGGGTCACGTCGGCGGTGTAGAGGTTGCGCCCCTCGACGCCCATGTCGCACAGCACCAGCTCGCCGGGCCGGATCGGCCCGGAGTTCTCGATCCAGTGCAGCGTCGTGGCGTGCGAGCCGCCGGCGACGATCGAGTCGTAGCCCAGGTCGTTGCCCATCAGCCGTGCCCGGCGGAAGAAGGTGCCCTCCAGCCAGCGCTCGCCGTGCTCGATCACGCGATCCCACTCGCGCGCGCAGTCCTCGAACCCGAGGGTGGTCGCGTCGACGGCCTGCTGCAGCTCGGCGAGCTCCCAGTCGTCCTTGACCAGCCGCATCTCCGAGGCGACCCGTGCGAGGTCGTCGTCGGTCAGGTCGCGGGTCTTGCCGGCGCCCGCGAGCGCGCCCTCGAGCTCCTCGACGTGGCGGACCGGCAGGCCCAGGGCCCGCTCCAGCTCGATCAGGGAGGGGCGGCGACCGGCCCAGAGCGCGCCGTACGCGCGATCACGGAAGAACTCGTCGCTGTCACGGCCCGAACGCGGGCGCGCGTAGAGCGTGGGGGAGCCGTCCGGCTCGATGACCAGCGTCGCGTCGGACGTCTGGTTGCCGGAGAAGTAGGTGTGCGCGGTGTCGGAGCGGAACCGGTAGTCGGTGTCCGCGGACCGCTGCTTGAACGTCCCGGCCGGAAGCACCAGGCGCTCACCGGGGAAGGCCGCGGCCAGCCGGGCGCGGCGATCGGCGGCGTACGGCGCGATCGGGTGCTCGGGCACGTCGGCGTCCTCGTCGCGCCAGCCGGTGCGCATGAAGGCGGCGTACGCCTCGGGCACTGCCTGGTCGTGAGCTTCGGTCTTCAGGGTCTCTGCGTTCCGCTCCTCCACACCTCGCACTGTACGCCGGAGATCGGGCCGGCCCGATTCCTCCCGATAGGCTTCCGCCCATGCCTGCAGCCCCCCGCGACAGCGTCGCCTTCACGGTCGTCGTGACCGTGGCCGTCGCGCTCGGCGCGTGCGGTGTGCTGCTGCTCCTCGCGCTGAACGACGCCCCGACGACCACCTTCGTCGCGACGGTCCTGGCGGCCCTGCCGGTGGGTCCGCTGGTGGCGGCGTACGCCTGGCTGGACCGCTACGAGCCCGAGCCCAAGCGGCTGCTGGCGTTCGGTCTGCTCTGGGGCGCCTGTGCCGCCACGGCCGTCGCCGTGGTGATCGAGGGCGTCGGCGGCGTCGTGACCGGCCTGACGACCAACGCGCAGGTCGCGATCCTGGGCCCGATCACCGAGGAGGCCTGCAAGGGCCTGTTCCTGTTCCTGCTGCTGTGGTGGCGGCGGGCCGAGGTGGACGGCGTCCTCGACGGCATCGTGTACGCCGGCATGGTCGGTGTGGGCTTCGCGTTCACCGAGAACATCCTCTACCTGGCCTCGGCCTACGACGGCGCCCACGGCATGGGTCCTGGCGGGGTCGGCGGGATCACCGCCACCTTCGTGGTCCGCTGCGTGCTCAGCCCGTTCGCGCACCCGCTCTTCACCGCGTTCACCGGCATCGGGATCGGGCTGGCCGTCACCGCGCGCAACCGGACGGTCCGGATCCTCGCGCCGATCGGCGGCTACTGCCTGGCGGTCCTCGCCCACGGGCTGTGGAACGCGTCCACGGTCTTCGGCTTCGGCAGCTTCGCGATGATGTACGCCGTGCTCGGCGCGCCCGCCTTCGCGGGCATGACCGGCCTGGCGCTGTGGGCCCGCAGCTCGGAGCGCAAGCTGCTCGCGGAGGCCCTCGGCGACGCGGCCCGCCGCGGCCTGATCCCGGCCACCGACATCGGGTGGGTGGTCGACCTGCGCGCCCGGCGGATCGCCCGCCGGCACGCCCGGACCGAGGGCGGTCCCGAGGCGGCGCGGGCCATGCGGGAGTATCAGCAGGCGGCTGTCGAGCTCGGCTTCCTGCACCACCGTCTCCTGCGCGGCACCGCGCCGCGCGACTGGCAGGTGCGGGGCCAGGCGTTCCTCGGCCGGATCCAGGCGAGCCGACCCCGGTTCGCATTCCCCGGACAGGTGGTGCCACAGCGATGACTCACGACCTGACCGCAGCCTCCCCGCTCGACGGCAACGACGGCCGCAAGATGCTCACCGAGGTGATCCGCCTCGACGCGGCGCTCAAGGCCGCACCGCTGCCGCTGGACCTCCCGGGCGCCCCGACGCTGCGCGAGGCCCGCAGCCAGCTGATCGAGCAGCTCGAGGACTACGTGATCCCGCGGCTGATGTCGCTGGACGCCCCGATGCTGACCGTGGTCGGCGGCTCGACCGGCGCCGGCAAGTCGACGCTGGTCAACACCCTCGTCGGTCACCGGGTCACCGCTCCCGGCGTACTCCGCCCGACGACGAAGTCGCCGGTCCTGGTGCACAACCCGGCCGATGCCGGCTGGTTCGGCGCCGACCGGCTACTGCCCGAGCTGCGGCGTACCTCCGAGTCGACCGACGACCAGTACGCCATCCAGCTGGTCGCGACCGACGCCGTGCCGCAGGGCCTGGCGATCCTCGACGCCCCCGACGTCGACTCCGTCGACGAGCGCAACCGCGAGTTGGCCGGGCAGCTGCTCGCCGCCGCGGACCTGTGGCTGTTCGTGACCTCGGCCGCGCGCTACTCCGACCAGGTCCCGTGGGACTACCTCAAGCTGGCCGCGGACCGGTCCACCGCCGTCGCCGTCGTCCTCGACCGCACCCCGCCCGAGGCGGTCCCGACCGTCTCGGCCCACCTGGCCCGGATGCTCGCGTCGCGCGGCCTGAAGGACTCGCCGCTGTTCGGCGTCGCCGAGGGCGAGGTCTCCGAGGACGGCCTGCTGCCGGCGGGTCACGTCGGCGAGATCCGGCAGTGGCTCGAGGCGCTCGCCGCCGACGCCGAGGCCCGGCGGTCCGTCGTCAACCAGACCGTCGCGGGCGCCGTACGCACCGTGACCCGCAAGGCGTTCCCGATCGCCGACGCGGCCGCCGCCCAGGTCGGGGCGGTCGGCGAGCTGCTGGCCGTCGCCGACAAGGTGTACGACGATGCGCAGGCCGGCCTGGTCGCCGCGAGCCGTGACGGCTCGTTGCTGCGCGGCGACCTGCTCGCGCGCTGGCAGGAGTTCGTGGGCAGCGGCGAGCTGATCCGCTCCCTCGAGGCCAAGGTCGGCTTCGTGCGCGAGCGCCTGGTCAACGCGATCAAGGGCAAGCCGCAGCAGGCCGAGCGCCTCGCCGTGGCCGTCGAGATGGCGATCGAGGCCCTCGTGGTCGACCACGCCGAGCGTGCGGCGGCAGCCGCGTCGGGCACGTGGCGGACGACCGAGCCGGGCGACGCCCTGCTCGCGGCGACCGACGACGACCTGTCGCGTGCCGGACGCAACCTGCGCCGTCAGACGACCCAGCAGGTCCGCGAGTGGCACGACGAGCTGCAGGACCTGGTGCGTGACGGCAGCACCGACGTACGTTCGACCGCGCGGTTCCTCGCGCTCGGCATCCACGGCCTGTCGGTGACGCTCGCGGTCGTCGTGCTGGCGGAGGGCGCGGGGGCGCAGGCCCCGGAGTCGGTGCAGCTCGGCCGCCGGCTGCTGGAGACGGTGCTCGGCGTACCGCAGACGGCGTCGATGGTCGCGGCCGCGCGCCGGGCGCTGGACGCGCGGCTCGAGGCGCTGGTCGACACCGAGCGGGGCCGCTACCTGGCCCCCGCCGAGGAGTGGCAGCTCAAGCCGGAGGCACCCGACCAGCTGCGCCAGGCGGCGCGCCGGGTCGACGACCTCCGCTTCGCAGCCGTACGAGCCAAGGGCACGGGAGGCCACGGGTGAGCATTGCTGGGGACGAGGCCGCAGAGGTCCGCGAGCGGGCGACGCGTGGGACGCCGATCGGCGCCCGGATCGAGGGTCTGAGGGCGGCCGTCGCGGCTGCGCGCGGCCACATCGACGACGCGACGCTCGACGACGCGCTGGCGGCGGCCGAGCGGTCGACGGGGCGACTGCGGCTCTCGGCGCAGCACACCGTCGTCGCGATCGCGGGTGCCACGGGTTCAGGCAAGTCCTCCACGTTCAACAACCTGGTGGGCCTGGAGCTGTCCTCGATCGGCGTACGTCGCCCGACGACCTCCTGGGCGACCGCGGTCGTGTGGGGCAGCGAGGGGGCCGGCGAGGTCCTGGAGTGGCTGGGCATCCCGCCGCGTCACCACACCATGCGCGACTCCCTGCTCGACACCCGCCGCGAGGACAGCTCGCTGGACGGCATCGTGCTGATGGACCTTCCCGACCATGACTCCACCGAGGTCGCGCACCACCTCGAGGTCGACCGCCTCGTCGAGCTCGCCGACCTGCTGGTCTGGGTCGTGGACCCGCAGAAGTACGCCGACGCGGCGCTGCACGACCGCTACCTGAAGCCGCTGGCCACCCACCAGGACGTGATGGTCGTGGTGCTCAACCACATCGACACGATCGCGGAGGAGAAGCGGGCCGGCATGGTCGCCGACGTACGCCGCCTGCTGGCCGCCGACGGCCTGCCCGATGTCTCCGTGATCCCGGTCAGCGCCCGTGAGGGGCTCGGGATGGACGTGCTGCGCAGCGAGCTCGCCTCGCGGGTGGCGTCCAAGCGGGCCATGACCGCGCGCGCCGAGGCCGACGTGGCGGCTGCCGCCCAGCGCCTCGAGCGCGAGGGCGGCACCGGTGCCGTGCACGAGCTGGACGCCGAGCGCGTCGCCAGGCTGGAGCAGGCGACCGCGGACGCGGCCGGCATCCCCACCGTCGTCGACGGCGTCGAGCGGTACGTCGCCGGACGCACCCGCCGGGCCGTCGCCTGGCCGCCCGTGGCGCTGCTCGGCCGGTCGGCCGAGGGCGACCTGGCGCGCGAGCTGGGTGCCGGCGACGGCGTACCCGCTGTGGCGCCGGTGCCGCGCGAGTCGGTCCACACCACGATCCGCGAGCTCGGCGACGAGGTGACCGCCGGTCTGGGGCCGGCGTGGCGGCGCTCGGTGCAGTCCGCGGCGACCGGCCGGATGGCCGAGGTCGGCGACCGGCTCGACAGCGGCCTGCGCTCGGTCGATCTGCACGCCGGGGGCGTTCCCGGCTGGGCGGGCCTGCTGCGGGTAGTCCAGTGGCTGCTCTTCCTCGCCGTGCTGGCGGGTGCCGGCTGGTGGACCTACCTGGCGGCGACGGGCAAGGACGTCCCCGCGGTCGGCGGCATCCCGGTGCCGGCGCTGGTCGTGGTCGGCGCGCTGGTTCTCGGCATCGTGCTCTGGCTCGTCGCCCGCAGCGCCGTGGCGGCGGTCGCCCGGTCGCGCGCGCAGGCCGCCGACGCCGCGCTGCGCGGTGTGGTCCGCTCGGTGCTCGGCGAGGCCGTGGTGGAGCCGACCAACGCCGAGCTCCGCGGCTACGCGGCGTTCCGTGCGGGCATCGACGCCGCAGCCCGCTGACCGGACCCCAGGAGCACCACCCGTCCCACCGCCGGCCGGTTCCCGGCGGCGTACCTGTGGACGAGCGACCTCGTCCACAGCCCCTCCGCCGCCACGCCGGCGGCTGTCGGAGCCTCCCTGTCGACTCGTCCCGAGCGACCGCACGCGGCGGTCGGGACGAGAGGACAGTCAGATGAGCAACGAGACGATGGTGACGATCCAGGGCTGGGTCGCGAACGACCCGGTCGTGCGGACCGTCAGCGGCCACGAGGTCGCCAACTTCCGGGTGGGGGTCACCCCGCGGCGCTTCCACCGCGGACGGCAGGAGTGGGTCGACGGCCAGACCCAGTGGTACGCCGTGAGCGCCTGGCGCGCCCTCGCCGCCAACTGTGGGCGGTCACTGCACAAGGGCGACCCGGTGATCGTCCACGGACGGCTCGAGCACCGCACCTACGTCAACGCGAGCAAGGTCGAGGTGGTGGCGCTCGAGATCGAGGCGCTCACCGTCGGGCACGACCTGTGCCGGGGCTTCGGCAACTTCTTGAAGTCGCCCGCGAAGCAGCCGGCGACCGTCCCCGGGCGGGACGCGGTCACCTGCGCGCCGGATCCGTTCGCCGACGTGGAGCCGAAGGTCGCCTGAGGGGCTCGACGGGGTCAGGGTCGGTTCTGTTCGGAGCGGCCCTGACCCGTAGCCTGTGCGGCATGGCGGAGTACATCCTTTCCCTGCGCAATGTTCGCAAGGCCCACGGCGACAAGGTCGTCCTCGACAACGTGACGCTCTCGTTCCTGCACGGGGCGAAGATCGGTGTCGTCGGCCCGAACGGCATGGGCAAGTCCTCCCTGCTCAAGCTGATGGCCGGTCTCGACCACCCCAACAACGGCGACATCGTCCGCGACCCGGACGCGACCGTCGGGATGCTGCAGCAGGAGCCGCCGCTGACCGAGGGCAAGACCGTTCTGGAGAACGTCGAGGAGGCCGTCCACGACATCAAGTCGAAGATGAAGCGCCTCGAGGATGCCTACATGGAGATGGGCGACCCGGACGCCGACCAGGACGCGCTCATGGCCGAGACCGGCGAGCTGCAGACCTACCTCGACAACCACAACGCGTGGGACGTCGACAGCCGGCTCGAGCAGGCGATGGACGCGCTGCGCTGCCCGCCGTCCGACGCCCTGGTCGACAACCTGTCCGGTGGTGAGCGCCGCCGCGTCGCGCTGTGCAAGCTGCTCCTCCAAGAGCCCGACCTGCTCCTGCTCGACGAGCCCACGAACCACCTGGACGCCGAGTCGGTGCAGTGGCTCGAGGGACACCTCAAGAGCTACAAGGGCGCCGTCCTGGCCGTCACCCACGACCGGTACTTCCTCGACAACGTCGCCGAGTGGATCGCCGAGGTCGACCGCGGCCAGATCCACGGCTACGAGGGCAACTACTCCACCTACCTGGAGACCAAGAAGGAGCGCCTCAAGATCGAGGGTCAGAAGGACGTCAAGCGCGCCAAGATGCTCGAGAAGGAGCTGGAGTGGGTCCGCTCCAACGCCAAGGCCCGCCAGACCAAGTCGAAGTCGCGTCTGGCCCGCTACGAGGAGCTCGCCGCCGAGGCCGACAAGGCCCGCAAGATCGACAGCGCCGACATCAACATCCCGCCGGGCCCGCGGCTCGGTGACATCGTGCTCGAGGCGCACGACCTGTCCAAGGGCTTCGAGGACCGCATCCTGTGGAACGACATCTCCTTCACGCTGCCGCGCGCGGGCATCGTGGGCGTCGTCGGCCCCAACGGCGTCGGCAAGACCACGCTGTTCCGGATGATCACCGGCGGCGAGACCCCGGACGCCGGCGAGCTCAAGGTCGGCACCACGGTCAAGATCTCCTACGTCGACCAGAGCCGTGGCGGCATCGACCCCAACAAGAACGTCTGGGAGGTCGTCTCCGACGGCCTGGACTTCATCAAGGTCGCCAACTTCGAGATGAACTCGCGCGCCTACGTCGCCTCGTTCGGCTTCAAGGGCCCCGACCAGCAGAAGAAGGCCGGCGTCCTCTCCGGCGGTGAGCGCAACCGGCTCAACCTGGCACTCACCCTCAAGCAGGGCGGCAACATGCTGCTCCTCGACGAGCCCACCAACGACCTGGACGTCGAAACCCTGTCCTCGCTCGAGGACGCGCTGCTCGACTTCCCCGGCTGCGCCGTGGTCACCTCCCACGACCGCTGGTTCCTGGACCGGATCGCCACCCACATCCTCGCCTGGGAGGGCGACGGCGAGGACGAGGGCAAGTGGTTCTGGTTCGAGGGCAACTTCGCCTCGTACGAGGAGAACAAGATCGAGCGGCTCGGCGCCGACGCCGCCCGTCCGCACCGCGTCACCCACCGTAGGTTGACGCGGGATTGAGCCCTACTCGCGGATCTCCAGCTCGGGGTGGTCTGCGATCAGGTGATCGGAGACCGCGCCGAAGACCCGCTCGACCGCTCGGAGGTCGGCGGGATCGGCGAGGTCGACGAGGTAGCGGCGTACGCCCTCGACGTGGACCGGGGCGGCGGCGCGCAGCGCCTCCCAGCCCTTGTCGGTGAGGCGCGCGACCACGCCCCGGCGGTCCTCGGCGAAGGTGCAGCGCTCGACGAGACCGTCGGCCTCCATCCGCCGGACGGTGTGGGTCAGCCGGCTGCGGCTGTGCGCCAGCGAGTCGGCGAGCTGGGCCATGCGCAGGCGACCGTCGTTCTCCGAGAGCCGGACCATGACCTCGTACTCGGTCAGCGACATGTCGAAGACCTTCTGCAGGTCACGGTCGAGGCGGTCGCGCAGCAGCGTCGTCCCGAGCATGTAGGCGCGCCAGGCACGCTGTTGCTCGACATCGAGCCAGCGCGGCTCACGGACCGTCGCGCAGGCGATGTCGTCGTCGATGTCGTCGTCGATGTCGTCGTCGGCCTCCACCCGCACGATCCTAGAGCGGCGTCAGCTCAGCCGCTCCAGGATCATCGCCATGCCCTGACCGCCGCCCACGCACATGGTGATCAGCCCGGTCGACTTGTCGTGCCAGTCCAGGCTGTTGATCATCGTGTTCTGCAGCCGGGCACCGGTCATGCCGAAGGGGTGACCGACCGCGATCGCGCCGCCGTTCACGTTGAGCTTCTCGATCGGGATGCCAAGGTCCTCGGCGGACGGCAGGACCTGCGCAGCGAACGCCTCGTTGATCTCGGCGAGGTCGATGTCGTCGATCGTCATGCCCGCGTTCTTCAGCGCGCGCCGGCTGGCCTCGACCGGGCCGAGGCCCATGATCTCGGGGGAGAGGCCGCTGACGCCGGTCGAGACGATCCGGGCCAGCGGCGTGAGGCCGAGCTCGGCGGCCTTGGTGTCGGACATGATCACGACCGCCGCGGCGCCGTCGTTGAGCGGGCAGCAGTTGCCGGCGTTCACCACGCCGTCGGGCCGGAACACCGGCTTGAGCTGCGAGATCGACTCATACATCACGCCGGCGCGCGGCCCGTCGTCGGCGCTGACCACGGTCCCGTCGGCGAGCGTGACCGGGGTGATCTCGCGCGCCCAGAAGCCGTCCGCGATCGCCTTCTCGGCCAGGTTCTGCGAGCGGACTCCGAACCGGTCGAGGTCCTCGCGGCTCAGCCCACGCATCCGCGCGACGTTCTCGGCGGTCTGGCCCATCGCGATGTAGACGTCCGGCAGCAGCCCGTCCTCGCGCGGGTCGTGCCAGTCCCGGCCGCCCGCCGCGTAGCCCTCGGTGCGCGCCTGGGCGTCGGCGAACAGCGGGTTCTTGGTGTTCGGGATGTGGTCCGAGGTGCCGAACTGGTAGCGCGACACGGTCTCGACGCCCGCTGAGATGAACACGTCGCCCTCGCCCGCCTTGATCGCGTGGAAGGCCATCCGCGAGGTCTGCACCGACGAGGAGCAGTAGCGGGTGATCGTCGCGCCCGGGATCTCGTAGCCCATCAGCGTGGTCACGATCCGTGCCATGTTGTTGCCGGCCTCGCCGCCGGGGAGGCCGCAGCCGAGGTAGAAGTCGTCGACGTCGTTGGGGTCCAGCGCGGGGATCGTGTCCAGCGCGGCCTTCGCGATGAGGGCGGTCAGGTCATCGGGCCGGAAGTCCTTCAGCGAGCCCTTGTTGGCCCGGCCGATCGGCGTACGGGCGGCGGAGACGATGACTGCTTCGGGCATGCGGGACTCCCCTGGAGGTCGGGCTGGGCTGTCGGTGCGGACGCGGCCGAGCCTAGCGCGCAAAACTGGAACACGTTCCAGTTGTCTCGCCGCGCAGGCGGTCTGCGAGCATGAGCCCGTGCGCCACCGGACCTCCTGCCCGCTGCGCTGGGCCGACCTCGACCTGCTCGGACACGTCAACAACGTGCGGTACGCCGACTACCTGCGCGCGGGGCGCGACGACCTGCTGCGCACCGCCGGCATCGACGTGGGCCTCGCCGGTCTTCCGGTACGCCGCCACGAGCTGACCTTCGTCGCGCCGCTGATGTTCGGCCGGGAGCCGATCGTCGTCGAGAGCTCGCTCGCCGAGCTCGACGAGGCCGGTGCGACGCTCCGGCACGTGCTCCTCGGCCCCGGGCCCGAGCCGGTCGTGCACCTGCGCGCGCGGACCGAGGTCGCGTGGGCCACGAGCGGGGGACCCACCGCCGCCCAGCGCGCGGCGCTGGAGCCGTACGTCGATCCTGCCGAGCCACGCCCCACGCCCGAGCCGGTCCGGGTGCGTGCGGACGAGGAGAGCCACTACCCGCTCGTGGTCCGGGCGGGCGACCTCGACAGCACCGGTCACGCGAGCGATGTCTCGCTGGTGGAGTTCTTCCAGGAGGCGCGGATCGGCTTCTTCGACCGGCTGCGGCGCGCCGGGCTGGAGCGGGGGACGCTCCGCTGGGTCGTGGCCCAGACCGACATCGACCACCTGCGACCGCTGGCCGGCCGCACTTCGGCGTACGACTGCTACACCCGGCTGGCCCGGCTCGGCCGCAGGTCCCTGACGGTCGAGTCGGTGATCCGGGACGACGACGGTGTCGACCACGCCGCCGCCCGGGTGGTGCTCGTCGTGTTCGACCCGGTGGCGAACCGGTCGGTGGACCCGCCGCCGGGCTACCGCGAGGTGCTGGAGACGTTCGTCGCCCCGGGCTGACCCCCCGGTCGCGGTTCCAGTTGCCCGCGCAGCTTCTTCAGGCCGCGGTGCCGCGCCACCCGTACGGCGACGGCGCTGATGCCGAGCGCCTCCGCCGTGGCGGCCGCGTCGAGCTCGAGGACCTCCATGCAGGTCAGCACGTCGCGCTCCCGGTCGGGGAGGCCGGCGAGCGTACGCCGGACCCAGTCGCTCTCGGCGTGGTGGCCCTCCGGACCGGCGACCCGTCCGTCGTCGACCGGGCGGGCCGCGTCGGACTCCGCGCGCCGGGCCGCCCGGCGACGCGAGTTCAGGCCGAAGTTGCGGGCGATGCCGAACAGCCAACCGGCGAAGTCGTCGCTGGTGCCGGTGAAGTCGGCCACCTTCTCGGCGGCCACGAGCCACGCCGCCGCGGCGATGTCGTCGGCGGAGTCGCCCACCCCGGTGTTGCGGGACTCCAGCCACACCACCAACCGACCGGCGTGGGCTCGATAGAGCTCACGCCAAGCATCGGGGTCACCGTCCTTCGCGGCGGCGACGATCGCGTCGTCGACGTGCACCTAGCGTGATCCGCTCCTTGTCCCCGAGTCCGTGGGTGGATCTGGCAGGGGGAGTCTAACGCCGGGGGTGAGGAAGATCAGTGGTTCCGCTGAGACGCCGGGCCGCTGCTGTGGTGCCGGCCGCGGCTCTTGCCCCAGCCGTAGTGGTGGCCGATGCCCAGGCCCGGCCAGGCGCCTGCGGTGACCGGTCCGGGACCGTTGCCCGTGGTCGGCTGCGCGTGGCCCGCGGCGTGCTGGCGATGCCGGTGCGCGGTGCTCGTGCCCCGTGCTGCGTGGCTCTTCGCGGAGTGGCTGGCCGCGTCCGGCAGCCCCGTCGGCGCGGGGCTACCGGACGGGGAGTCGCCGGATTGTGGGGATCCGGCGACTCCGGTCGGGGTGGTCGGGACCATCGCGGCGTGATGGATCTCGCGGTGGCCGAACGGGGTGTCGGCCCCGGCGAGCGCGCCTGCGGCCCAGCTGGTCACCCCGAGGAGGGCGACCACGACCGCGACGACGGCCGTGCGCAGCCCGACCAGCCAAGGCGTCCCAGGTGAGGGCACCGAACCGGCGCTCGCGGCGACCAGTCGCTCCAGCATCACGTCACCGGGCTCGAGCGTCGGGATGTCGATCCGCAACGCTGGGTGCCGGGAGCTGGGGGCCATCGAACTTCCTCGAGTGAGCGGCCGGGCCCGATGTGGGGTCGGGCCCGGCCAGGGGACGTACTCATGCATACCTGTCACGGCCCCGACCGATTGTTACAGGCGCTCCAGAATTTCTTTTTCGGGTGTCGCGCCGCGGTGTGATCAGCCGGGTGTGTTCACCATGAAGGTCGCGGCGTGGGTGACGTACTCCCAGAACCGGGCGTCCTGCTCGGGGGTCAGCCCGGCCCCGTCCAGGGCCGCCCGGAAGTGCGAGAGCCAGTGGTCGCGCGCGGCGGTGTCGACGGCGAAGGGGGCGTGGCGCATGCGGAGACGTGGGTGCCCACGGCGCTCGGAGTACGTCGTCGGCCCGCCCCAGTACTGCACCAGGAACATCAGGAACCGCTCCTCGGCGGGACCGAGGTCGGCCTCGGGGTACATCGGCCGCAGCACCTCGTCCTGCGCGACGCCTGCGTAGAACCGGGCGACGATCCCTCGGAAGGTCTCGAACCCGCCGATCTCCTCGTAGAAGCTGACCTCGCTCACCGCTCCATCATCCCCCGCTCACCCGTCCGCGGCGGCGGGGGTGCCCGCCCGGTCCTCGCTCTGCCAGACGACGCGCTGGGAGAACGGGATCCGGATGCCCTCGTGGTCGAACCGGGCCTTGATCCGCTGACGCAGCGTGCGGGCGACGGCCCACTGCTGGAGCGGCGCGGTCTTCACCATCAGCCGGACGGTGATCGAGTCGAGGCTGATCGCCTCCACGCCGGTGACCTCCGGCTCCTCGACGATGATGCCGGTGTAGTCCTCGTCCTCCCACATGTCGTGGGCGACCTCGCGGAGCACCTGCTGGACCTGGACGAGGTCCGAGCTCGGGTCGACCTGCACGTCGATGACGGCTCGCGACCAGTTCTGGCTCTGGTTGCCGACGCGCGCGATGGAGCCGTTGGGTACGTACCAGACCGTGCCCTGCACGTCCCGCAGTCGCGTCATCCGCAAGGTGACCACCTCGACGGTGCCGGAGGCGTCGCCGACGTCGACGACGTCGCCGACGCCGTACTGGTCCTCGAGGAAGATGAAGATGCCCGCCAGGAAGTCCTTGACCAGCGACTGCGCGCCGAAGCCGAGAGCGAGGCCGATGATCCCGGCGCTGGCGATGATCGGGGCGATGTTGACCCCGATCACGCTGAGCACCATGGTGCCGAAGATCGCGATCAGCACCACCGTGATGATGCTGTTCAGGACGCCGGCCATCGTGGCCGCGCGCTGCTTGCGCCGCGCCGCCACGGGGCTCTCGACCCGCTCGGGCAGGACACCGCGCTCGGCCCGTCGTGCGATCCGGTCGATCAGCCGCTGGAGCGCCCAGCGGATGACCACCGCGAGCAGGATCAGTCCGAGGATGGCGAGCGGGCGTCCGATGACCACGTTGGACCAGCTGGCCAGCTCGGTGCTGCCGGTCACCTTGTAGGTCAGGTCGCAGACCATGTGGCCGTCGCACGTCGCCGTCGAAGTCACGTCGATGGGGAGGAAGTGCATCCACCCAGTCAAACAGGGCCAGGGTGGTGGGCCGGGAGCCGGGGGAGCCGATACCCTGTCACCCGTGATCAGGACCGCCGTACGCCGCTCCGCAGCCGTCTTCGCGCTCACGACCGCTCTCGTCGCCTCCGGTGGCGCCGCGTTCGCCGACACCCCGGTGCCGGGCGGGGGCTGGGAGACCAAGCCGCCCGTCAACGACCTGCACGCCTGGCTGATCTTCGTCGGCATCCCGGTGCTGCTGATGCTGGTCATCGCGGCGCTGGTCCTGGCGCCGGCCCTCGCCCGCGGCGAGCGGCTGTTCTACGCCGGCGACCCCGAGCCCGAGGGCCAGTGGCTCGGTGGCCCGCGCAAGGCGGTGGGCGAGCTCGCCCAGCCCGACACCGAGGACTCTGCAGCCGGCGGCGCCGGCGGCACGTGGTGATCGGGGTGGCCCACACTCACCTCAGCCATGCCGACCAGGCACGCCTGGACGCGACGATCCGCACCGCCGAGCAGTCCTGCCGGGCGGAGATCTCGGTCTACCTGGGCGCCGCCGAGGGCGACATCCGCGACTTCGCGACCAGCCTGCACAACACGCTGGTGCTCCCCAGCCGCAGCATCCTGGTGATGGTCGACCCCGAGCGCCGCGCCGTCGAGGTCGTGACCGGTGGCCAGGTCCGCGCGTCGCTGCCCGACGAGCGGGTCGCCGCCATCGTGGAGGAGATGACCAGGGCGTTCGCCGCGGGCGACCTCCTCGGCGGTCTCACCGTCGGCATCGAGCGCTTCGGCCGGGAAGCGTCCGTCTGATCGCTCACCCGGTCGTCGTACGCCGCTCGGGGTAGAACAGCAGCACCACGGCGAGCATCGTCAACAAGACATAGACCCCTGCGGTCAGCTCCAGGCCGGTCGCGACGCCCGGCACCAGGAACGCGGGCACGGCCGCAAGCGCGGCGACGATCATCAGCACCGACGCGATACGGCGCGGTGCGACGCGGTTCTCCCGCCACGACACCACCAGCAGCGCCACCACGACCAGGGCGATCGCGATGCTGATCACGATGACCGGTGTCGGAGGCCCCGAGGAGTGCTGGGGCAGGGCGGCCGCGCCGCCTGCAGCGTTCGCCACCGTGACGGCGACGGCCAGGACGTGGCCGGCTCTCTTCGGTGCGGTGAGGTCGCTCATCGGGTGCTCCCATCGGGTGGGCCGCTGCAGGGGCGGCGGGAGGCTCAGCGTCCCGAGTCGTCGAGCCTCCAGGCTAGGGCACCGGCTCCCCGATGGCGGGAGTCGTTTCCCGCCACGGGGGCCGCGGGTGGCGCGATGATGGGACCGTGACGATCCGCGTGCTGGTGGCCGACGACCACACGGTGGTCCGCGACGGTCTCAGCGCCGTCCTGGGGCGGCTGGAGGGCTTCGAGGTCGTCGGCGAGGCGCGCGACGGCGAGGAGGCGGTCAAGCAGGTCCAGCTGCTGCGGCCCGACGTGGCGCTGATGGACATCCGCATGCCCGGGGTCGACGGCGTCGAGGCGACCCGGCGCATCGTCGCCGTCGCTCCCGCGACGGCCGTGCTCATGCTGACGATGTACGACGACGACGCGACCGTCCTCGCCGCCATCCGGGCCGGTGCGCGCGGCTACCTGTTGAAGGACGCGGGCCACGAGGAGATCGCGACCGCGCTGCGGGCAGTCGTCGCCGGGCAGGTCGTCTACGGCCCGGCGGTCGCAGCCCGCATGCTGGCCGCGCTCACCGATCCGCCGCGCGGACCGCTGCCCACACCGCCCCCGTTCCCCGAGCTCACCGACCGTGAGCGGTCGATCCTGGAGCTGCTGGCTGCCGGACGGCGTACCGGCGAGATCGCAGCGGAGCTCTACCTCTCGCCGAAGACGGTGAGCAACCAGCTCACGACCATCTTCGCCAAGCTCGGCGTCACCGACCGCACCGGCGCCGTGATCAGGGCACGCGAGGGGGGTCTCGGCGGGCCCGATCCGGTGCCGGGCTGATGCCCGCGCAGGTGCTCGCGGCGCTGTCGGCACTCGCGGTGCTGCAGGTCGTCGGCGGCGCGGCGGTCGCGACCCGCACCCCGGCCGTGCTCTCGGGCGTCCTGCACGCCCTCGCCGGCGTCGCCGCCGGGGCGACGGCGCTGGTCGCCGCCCGTCAGGGGCCGTGGGGTGTGCCGGCGATCGGGTTCGGGGAGCTGATGTGCGCGGCCATGATCGCGTTTCCGCGGTGGCGGCTCGACTGGTCGATGGGTGCCGCACTCCTGGCTCTGGGAGCCGTCCCTCTCGTGTCCTTGCTGCAGCCCACGCCCCAGACCTTCGCGCTGGACGTGGGCACGGGGCTCGCGTGCATCACCCTCCTGCAGCTGTGGTGGAGGTACGAGACCTGCCCCGCCGAGGAGCGGCGGCCCCTGGTGTGGCAGCTGGTCGCCGGAAGCGTGGTGACGCTCGTCGGTCTCACGACGAGCTTCGCCGCAGCCGGCGCCACGGTCACGGCCCTCGCCGTGCTCACACCGCTGCTCGTCGTCGTGGCCGCCTGGATCGGCGGGACACGACCCCAGGTGCTCGACGTGCGAGGCGTCGTGGTGCGGGTCGTCGTCGACATCTCCACCGCACTCGGGCTGTGGGTCGCCTTCGAGCTGCTCGTCGCGTTGTGGACGACGGCGGGCGGCACCCGACCGACGGTGCCCGGCTACGGCCTCCTGGCGCTGGTGCCCGCTGTCGCGTTCCACCCGGTACGCCGGCAGCTGCGGCTCGTCGCGGACGAGCTGCTGTTCGGCGTACGGCCTGATCCGCTGGCGGCCGCAGGGCGCGTGGCGGTGGGTGTCGGGGACGATCCCGCCACCGGGCTGGAGGCGCTCCGCACAGCCCTGGTGCTGCCGTACGCCGCCGTCCGTGTCGACGGCCTGCCGGTGACCCAGGCGGGGGAGCGTGCCGAGCACGAGCACGTTCTGCCGCTCGTCCTGGACGGCGAGCGGGTGGGCGAGCTCGTGGTCGGGCTGAGGCCGGGCGACCTGCGACTGCCGGCCGACGACGCCAAGGTCCTCGGTCTCGCCGCACCGCTGCTCGCCCAGAGCGTGCGGGCGCGGGCGCTCGCCGATCACCTGCAGAGCGCGCGCGAGCAGGCGGCCAGTGCGCGCGAGGAGGAGCGGCTGCGGCTGCGGCGCGACCTTCACGACGGGCTCGGGCCCCGTCTGTCCGGCATCGCGTTCACCGCCGATGCGGCGCGGCTGAGTGCGGAGGACCCGGCCGAGTCCCTGGCCCACCTCGATCGGGTGCGTGCCGAGGCGGTCAGCGCGATCCGCGAGATCCGCGAGCTGGTCTACGGGATGCGCCCGCCGGCGCTGGACGAGGTCGGCCTGGTCGAGGCGATCCGGCTGCAGGCGGCGGTGATGCGGGCCATGGACGGCCGGCCGATGCGGATCACGGTGGGCGCCGCCGGGCTCCCGCCGCTCGGCGCCGCGGTCGAGGTGGCGGCGTACCGGATCGTCGTGGAGGCGCTGCACAACGCCGCGCGGCACAGCGGATCGGACCGCGCCGACGCGACGCTCGCGGTGGTCGGCGGCTCGCTGCACCTGGACGTCGTCGACGCCGGCATGACCGGCATGGCGTGGGTCCCCGGGGTCGGCCTGTCGTCGATGCGCGAGCGCGCGGTGGAGCTCGGCGGCACCCTCGTCACCGGTGATCGGAGGGTGCACGCCGAGCTGCCGCTGCGCTCGTGACGGGTCAGCTCGACCAGGTCACGACGGTCGACACGATGCCCTTGTCCGGGTTGACGATCGTGTCGCGGACGGTGCCCGTGGCGCCGGCGTACCGGCCCGTGCCGCCCGTGACCCTGCCGGTCCCGCTGGTGCCCTTGACCGTTCCGGTCACGTACATCAGCCCGCCGGCCAGGGAGAACGCGCCGCGCAGGTGGATGACCCCGTCGGGGCCGACGGTGCCGCTGACGACGTCGAATCCGACGACCGTGCCGTTGCGGACGAGCTTGTCGGCGCCCCCGAACCTCTGGCCCAGCTGCGAGCCGGCCAGCGAGTGGGAGGTGAAGCGGAGCGTGTGCGACGTGGCCCGGGCCTGTGCGGCCGGGCCGTGCCCGAGGGTGAGGGGGGCGGCGACAGCCGCGCAGGCGGCGGCGCCGGCGATGCTGCGGCGTACGAGGTGAGACATGGCTCCTCCTGAGAGCGTTGGGTGGATGCCCTCAGCCTCGGAGCGGCGCCACTCCCCGGGACAGGGGAGTGGTTCCGCTCTGTCGGGAGCCGACTCCTGCCAGCTCCCGACAGAGCGGGAACGTCAGCGGGCGTCGCGTGCCTGGGCGGCCAGCGCGCGGGCGACGTCGTCGCGGCCCTCGCGCACGTAGCGCACCGCGCCCGGGTTGACGTCGTCGGCGTTGGCGGCCAGCCAGGCGTCGACGGTGTCCAGCGTGGCCTGGGTCGCGACCAGCCGCGGGAACAGCGCGGTCAGCGCGACCGCGGCCTTGTGGCTGCCCAGCCGGTCCCAGGTCGCGGGAGCGTCGGCGAGGAAGCGCTCGACGTACGGCGCCAGCACCTCCTGCTGACCCTCGCGCCAGAACGACAAGGCCACGCTGCGGGCGGTCTCGTTGGGCACCGAGCCGTCGACCATGCCCTGCTCCCAGGCGCGCGCCTTGGCCTCGGCGGTCGGCATCGACGCGCGCGCGGCGGCGGCCTTCTCCTGACCGGTGATGGTCTGGTCCGAGGCGAGCTCGGCATCGATCCGGGCGTCGTCGGCGCGCCCCAGGCGGGCCAGGTTGGCCAGCAGGTGCCAGCGCATCTCCTGGTCCACCGCGAGGCCGTCGATCACCAGCGAGCCGTCCAGGAGGGCCTCCAGGTCCGCGATGGCCGGGTCGGTGTGGGCGACCGTGGCGTAGGCCTGGGCGAAGGTGAGCTGGTGGTCCGAGCCGGGCTCGGCCGCGAGCAGCAGCTCCTTCAGGCCGGCCTCCCACCGGTCGCGCAGCGCGTCGCGGCGGGCCGGGTCGCTGTAGACGCTGACCGACTGGGCGGCGTACGTCGGGATCCGGCTGATGCCCCACGAGTCCGTCTCCGACCCGACGTTGCCGAGCACCAGCTCGACGAAGTCGTGGGCCGGCATCTCGGCGTCACGGGTCATGTCCCAGGCCGCGCCCCACACCAGCGCGCGGGCCAGCGAGTCCTCGATCGCGGCGAGGTCGGCGATGGCGGTCGCCAGCGAGCGCTCGTCGAGGCGGATCTTGGCGAAGGCCAGGTCGCCGTCGTTGAGCAGCAGCAGGTCCGGCTGCCTCTCGCCGACCAGATCGGCGATCTCGGTGCGCGCACCGACCACGTCGACCTCGACGTACGACGTCCGCACGAGCCGGCCGGAGTCGTCCTTGTCGTAGCAGCCGACGCCGAGCCGGTGCCGGCGCAGCGTCGGGTAGGCCTCGGGGGCGGTCTGCACGACCGCGAAGGAGGAGTAGGTGCCGTCGGGCGCGACCTCGAAGGCCGGCGCCAGGGTGTTGGTGCCCGCGGTCTGCAGCCACTCCTGGGCCCAGCCCGACAGCTCGCGCCCGGAGGCCGCCTCGAGGGCGGTCAGCAGGTCGTCGAAGGTGGTGTTGCCGTAGGCGTGGTCGCGGAAGTACTGCCCCAGACCCTTGAGGAACGGCTCCAGCCCGACCCACGCGACCAGCTGCTTGAGCACCGCCGCGCCCTTGGCGTAGGTGATCATGTCGAAGTTCACCTCGACCGCGTGCAGGTCGACCATGTCGGCCGCGATCGGGTGCGTGCTGGGCAGCGCGTCGGCGCGGTAGCCGGTCTGCTTGCGGGCGTTGGTGAAGCCGGTCCAGGCGTCGTCGTACGACGTCGCGAGGGCCTCGGCGTGGTAGCAGGCCCACTCGGCGAACGACTCGTTGAGCCAGAGGTCGTCCCACCACTTCATGGTCACCAGGTCGCCGAACCACATGTGGGCCATCTCGTGCAGGATCACCGAGGCGCGGAACTCGTAGAACGAGCGCGGCTGCCGGGAGCGGGGGAGGTACTCATCGCGCAGCGTGACCGCGCCGGCGTTCTCCATGGCGCCGGCGTTGAACTCCGGCACGTAGAGCTGGTCGTACTTGCCGAAGGGGTACGGCACGCCGAACTGGGCCTCGAAGAACTCGAAGCCCTGCTGGGTGAGGGTGACGATCTCCGCGCGGTCGCGGTCCAGCTCGGCCCGGAGCGACTGACGGCTGAAGTGACCGAGCGGGATGGTGCCGTTGGGGCCGGTGTACTCGTCGCGGACCTCGTAGTAGGGGCCGGCGACGATCGCGGTGACGTAGGTCGAGAGCCGCGGGGTCGGGGCGAAGGTCCAGGTGGCGAAGCCGTCGCGCAGCGGCGCGGGCTCCGGGGTGGGGGAGTTGGAGACGACCTTCCAGCCGGCGGGGGCGTGGACGGTGAAGGCGAACGGGGCCTTGAGGTCGGGCTGCTCGAAGGTGGTGAAGACGCGCCGCGCGTCGGGCACCTCGAACTGGCTGTAGAGGTAGACGCGGCCGTCGGCGGGGTCGACGAAGTGGTGCAGACCCTCGCCGGTGTGCGAGTAGGTGCAGTCGGCCTTGACCACCAGCACGTTCTCGGCGGCCAGGTCGCGCAGGGTGATCCGGCTGTCGGCGTACACCTCCGCGGGATCCAGGGCGGTGCCGTTGAGCGAGAGCTCGTGGATCGTGGCGCCGACCAGGTCGGCGAACGTCTCGGCACCGGTCTCGCGTGCGGTGAACGCGATCGTGGTGGTCGATCCGAACGTGGTGACGCCATCGGTCTCGGCCTGGGTGAGGTCGAGCTCGACTGCGTAGGACGTGACGTCGATGAGCGCGGAGCGGGCGGTGGCCTCGGCGCGCGTCAGGTTGGTTCCGGGCATGTCCTGGATCTTTCCACCGGGTGGCCGAAGGGAAGGAAACGGGGAGACCTGGGCCACAAGAGAATCGCGAACTACAACGGTGTAACTCTAAAAAGTCAACGCGACACGCCGGTGATCCGTGTGTTTCTTGGGGTTTTTGTTGCGTTTTGGGGTCTGCGTGCCAGAAGGTAAGCGGCATGCGACGCGGAGCCCTGACCGTGCGCTGGTGGTCCGCAGTGACCGCCGGCGCCCTGTTCACGACCCTGCTCGTGCTGACCGGGGGGCGCGGAATGTTGCTCCACGCGCGCGAGACCTCGGGACTGAGCTACTTCTGCAGCGGCTACTCGGGTTGTCGCTCCGCCGGCTACTCCGACAGCGGGTACGGCGCCGTGAGCAACCGGATGTACTGGCGGATGTACCCGGGCCACAACTGCGTCAACTACGCGGCCTACCGGATGATCCAGGCGGGCATGCCGAACACCCGGCCGTGGACCGGCGGCGGCAACGCCGCCAACTGGGGCCACGCGATGGCGAGCATCACCAACAGCACGCCCGCCGTCGGGGCCGTGGCCTGGTGGGACGCCTACCACCACGTCGGCTCTGCCGGTCACGTCGCGTACGTCGAGAAGGTGATCTCGCCGACCGACATCATCATCTCCGAGGACTCCTGGAGCGGGACCTTCCACTGGCAGGAGGTCACCGCCGACGGCGGCTTCTGGCCCAGCGGCTTCATCCACTTCCGCGACAAGGACGCTGGCCCGGTGCTGGCGAACAAGGTCGCTCCCTTCATCACCGGCACCGCGCAGGTCGGCCAGACGCTGACCGGTCACGTCGGGACCTGGGCCGGCGACCCCTCGGCCTTCGCCTACCAGTGGACCGTGGGCGGTGCGGCCATCCCGGGAGCGACCGCGGCGACGTACACGCCCACCGGCACGCAGATCGGCAAGCCGATCGGCCTGAGCGTCACCGGCAGCCACGCGAAGTCGACCTCGGTCACCGCGACGGCCGCGGCGACGAGCAACGTGCTCCGCGGCGCGTTCACCAACGCGACGCTGCCCACCGTGACGGGCGACCCGATCATCGACCAGACCCTCACGGCGGACCCGGGCGACTGGACGCCGGCGCCGACGTCGTACACCTACCAGTGGATCGCGGACGGCAAGTGGATTCCGGGGGCGACCTCCGCGACGCTGCCGCTGACCGCCGACATGCTCGGCCAGCAGATCAAGGTGATCACCCACGCCCGCGGCGCCGGGTTCCGGACCGCGACGCGGACCTCGCCCACGCCGGTCACGGTGCTCGGACGGATCGTCGTGACCCGCCCGTTCGCGATCAGCGGGCCGGCCGAGATGGGCGGGACGCTGAGCGTCCGCGGCGCCTTCACGCCGACCACGGCCGCCCCGAGCTATCAATGGCTGCGCGATGGCGCGCCCGTCACGGGCGCGACCGCGTCGACGTACCGACTCAAGGCCGCCGACCTCGGGCACACGATGTCGGTGCAGGTCGCGCTGGCCGGGACGAACTACGTCCCGGTCTCGCAGACGGCCTCGGACGACCGGCTGGTCCGCTCGGCCGGCCACCTGGTGCTCCACTCGGTCGGGCGCAACGGCGAGGCCGTCGTCCGGATCCATGTGCGGGCTCCCGGCATGGCGCCGGTGACCGGTCGTGTCCAGGTGCGCGTCGCTCGGATGCGTCAGACGGTCACGCTGGTGAACGGCAGCGCGCGGCTCGTCTTCGACGGGCTCAAGCCCGGTCGCTACGGGGTGTTCGCCTACTTCCTGCGCAGCGACGAGGTCCACGAGACCCACACCTTCGGCGGGGTGCGGGTGCTCTGACCTGGGCGTTGGTCCGCCCCTGGCATGCTGGAAAGCATGACGGATGCAACCACCACCAAGGACCGGGCCGACTTCTGGTTCGACCCGCTCTGCCCGTTCGCCTGGATCAGCTCGCGCTGGATCCTGGAGGTCGAGAAGGTCCGCGACATCCAGGTGTCGTGGCACGTGATGAGCCTCGCCTACCTCAACCAGGACCGGGACATCGATGACTGGTACCGGGAGTTCCTCAAGCCGGCGTGGGGGCCCGTCCGTGTCCTGATCGCCGCCCAGCAGCAGTACGGCGACGGGGTGCTCCTCCCGCTGTACACCGCTCTCGGTGAGCGCATCCACGTCGGTGGCCGCTCCCTGCGCGACGAGGCCGACCACGGCCGCTCTCTCATCGCCGAGGCCCTCGCCGAGGCGGGCCTGCCGGCCGACCTGGTCGACGCGATGGACGACGGCGCCCTCGACCACGCCGTGGTGAAGTCCCACCACGAGGGCATGGACCAGGTCGGCGACGACGTCGGCACGCCGACCATCAGCGTCAACGGCAGCGCGTTCTTCGGCCCGGTGCTGAGCAAGATCCCGCGCGGCGAGGAGGCCGGCCGGCTCTGGGACGGGTGCGTCGCGGTGGCGTCGTTCCCCTACTTCTACGAGCTCAAGCGCAGCCGGACCGGGGACCTCGACTTCAGCTGACGTCGTGTGACTCGTGGGACGGGAGTGACACGCGCGACAAGTCGAAGTCCGCAATCGGGCGGCCCGGATCACGGATGATCGATCACCGTGAACTCCTCGGACCAGCCTTCCCCCTCGTCCTCCGAGTCCGCGCACGGATTCGACCGTCGTCACCTGCTCGGCCTCGCCGGCGCGGCAGCCGCGGCCCCGTCGCTCGCGCTGCTCACCTCCGGCGGACGCCGGGCCGATGCGCTGCCCGGCCGCGCCGGTGACCGGCTCGTGCTGCGGCCCGACAGCGACGGCGTCACCGCGGCGCTCGACGTACCGGTGTCGATGGTGCCCGGACGCGCCGTTCCGAACGCGCCGTTGCGGACCGGGATCCTGCACGCCTCGCAGTTCTCCGCGCTCGGCGTCACCTGGTCGGGCGGCCACGGGACGGTGCGGGTGCGGACCCGCACCGCCGGTGGTGGCTGGACCGGCTGGCGCGCCCTGGGCGGGATCCACGACCGCCCCGACGCCGACAGCGCCGAGGCGCAGGCCACGCCGCGCGGCACCTCGCTCGCCTGGGTCGGGAGCAGCGACGCGCTCCAGCTCGAGATCAGCGGTGCTCCCCAGTCGCCGGTGCTCTCGCTCATCGACCCCGGCGAGCTCCCCGCGCCGACGGAGGCCCGGGAGCGCGAGGTCGTCGCTCGCTACCGGGGGCTCGTCCCGCCGCTGCACAGCCGCCGGGACTGGGGCGCGAACCCGAAGCTCCTCAACGGCACGATCGAGCGGGTCACCTCGATCCGCCAGGTCCACGTGCACCACACCGACAACGCGAACGACTACACGCGCGGCGACGTACCGGCGATGATCCGGTCCATCTACCGCTACCACACCCAGACGATGGGGTGGTCCGACATCGGCTACAACTTCCTGGTCGACAAGTTCGGCCGGATGTGGGTCGGCCGCAGCGGCAGCACCACCAAGATGGCCCGCGGTGCGCACACGCTCGGGTTCAACCACTGCTCGGTCGGCGTGGCGGTGCTCGGCAACTTCCAGGCCGGGCAGCCCAACGAGCTGATCTACAGCGGCATCGCCGGCATCGCGGCCTGGAAGCTGACGAACTGGCGACGCAACCCGCACGGCAGGATCTGGGTGACGTCGACCGGCAGCGACAAGTTCCGCGCCGGGCGGCGGGTGCAGCTCCCTGTCATCGACGGGCACCGCGACACCAACGACACCGACTGCCCCGGGCAGCACCTGTACGCGCACCTGGACCGGATCCGGGATCGTACGGCGTACCGGATGGCCCACCAGGGCAAGGCCGGCTGACCTGCGGGCTCACCGGCTGAGCGGGCCGGGCCGTCGGTCCCTAGGATTGCCGGCATGAGTCGCGTTCTGTCCGCCGTCGCCTGGCCCTACGCCAACGGTCCCCGTCACATCGGCCACGTCGCCGGCTTCGGGGTGCCTTCCGACGTCTTCAGCCGCTACTCGCGGATGGCAGGACACGAGGTGCTGATGGTGTCGGGGTCGGACGAGCACGGGACCCCGATGCTCATCGCCGCCGACGAAGAGGGCATCACCCCGCAGCAGCTCGTCGACCGGAACCACCGGCTGATCGTCGAGGACTTCGTCGCGCTCGGACTGAGCTACGACCTCTACACCCGCACCACGACCCGCAACCACGAGGCCGTCGTCCAGGAGCTGTTCCTCGGCGTCTACGAGAACGGCTACTTCGTCGAGCAGACGACGTACGGCGCCATCTCGCCCTCGACCGGTCGCACCCTGCCGGACCGCTACATCGAGGGCATCTGCCCGATCTGCGGCTACGACGGCGCGCGCGGCGACCAGTGCGACAACTGCGGCAACCAGCTCGACCCGCAGGACCTCAAGAACCCGCGCAGCCGGATCAACGGCGAGACGCCGGAGTTCATCGAGACCCAGCACTTCTTCCTCGACCTGCCGGCTCTCGCCGACGCCCTCACCGCGTGGCTCGACGAGCGCGAGGCGACCGGGACCTGGCGGCCGAACGTGATCCGCTTCTCCAAGAACATCCTCGAGGAGATCCGGCCCCGTGCGATGACGCGCGACATCGACTGGGGGATCCCGATCCCGCTCGACGGCTGGCGGGAGAACCCCACCAAGAAGCTCTACGTGTGGTTCGACGCCGTCATCGGCTACCTCTCGGCCTCCATCGAGTGGGCGCGCCGGCTCGGCGAGCCCGAGCGCTGGCGCGAGTGGTGGAACGAGCCGGAGGCCCTGTCCTACTACTTCATGGGCAAGGACAACATCACCTTCCACTCCCAGATCTGGCCCGCTGAGCTGCTCGCGTACGCCGGCAAGGGCTCCAAGGGCGGCTCCCCGCGCGAGTTCGGCGTGCTGAACCTGCCCACCGAGGTGGTCTCGAGCGAGTTCCTGACCATGGAGGGCAAGAAGTTCTCGTCCTCGAAGAAGATCGTGATCTACGTGCGCGACCTGCTCAGTCGCTACCAGCCCGACGCGTTCCGGTACTTCGTCGCAGCCGCCGGGCCGGAGAGCCAGGACGCCGACTTCACGTGGGCGGAGTTCGTGCGGCGTACCAACGACGAGCTGGTCGCGGGCTGGGGCAACCTGGTCAACCGGACCGCCAACCTGATCGCGAAGAACTTCGAGGAGATCCCGGCCGCGGGGCCGCTGCAGCCCGAGGACGAGGCCGTGCTGGCCGCGACCGAGGGCGCCTTCGGCACCGTCGGCGACCTGATCGCCCAGCACCGCCAGAAGCAGGCGATCACCGAGGCCATGCGCACCGTCGCCGAGGTCAACAAGTACGTCTCGGACCTCGAGCCGTGGAAGCTCAAGGGCGAGGAGCAGCGCGAGCGGCTCGGCACCGTGCTGCACGTGATGGCGCAGTGCGTGGCCGACCTCAACCTGGTGCTCAGCCCGTTCCTGCCGTTCTCCGCCAACGCCGTCGACGTGGCGATGGGCGGCGACGGCCGGATCGCGCCGATGCCCGTCGTCGAGGAGGTCACCGATCTCGACGACCCGTCGCGGAGCTACCCGATCATCACCGGCGAGTACTCCGACTTCCCGGGCTGGCAGCGCCGGCCGATCGAGGTCGGCCGGGCCGTCGCGAAGCCGACCCCGGTCTTCGTCAAGCTCGACACCGCGATCATCGACGAGGAGCTCGAGCGGCTCGGCTGATGCGTGTCCTCGATCTCGGAAGCCGCAAGCTCTGGCGCACGGTCGGACGGCCGGTCGACCTGACCGGGGAGCATGCCTGGCTGCGTGCGCCGATGGCGGAGGGCCCGACGGTCCGCGACAGCTGGCTGGCCGCCGAGGCGGCGTACCACGGCGGCGAGGTGCAGGAGGACGTGCCGGGCGCGGGCCTGATGGACGCGATGTCGGCTCTCGACGGGCCCGGCTTCACGGCTGCGGACCTCGCACCGGAGGTGCGTGACTTCTACGAGCACACCAGCGAGTGGCGGATGGAGGCATGGAGCTCGTGGGCGCCGTGGTTCTGGCCCGCGGGGGAGGGCGTGTCGCGGCTGTTCGGCAGGCGCGTCGAGCAGCTCTCCCTGCCGATGCGCCCGCTCGACGTCGCGTACGGCATGGACAGCCGGGTCTCGGTCATCCGCGACGCCGCGGGGCGCCAGGTCGGGGCCGGGTGGCTGCGCACGCTGCGCGCGACCGGTGCGTACGTCTACAGCGGCGCCTACTCCTTCCGCACGCTGCCCGGCGCGGACCGTCCGAGCGTGCACGTGGCGTTCCCGCTCGAGTCGGGCAACGTCCAGGTCTTCCTGCGTCCGAGCGTCGAGCCGGACGGCTCGCTCGTGCTGTCCTCGCCGGCGGGGCGGTTCGGGCAGGACGGTGCCTACGTGGTCGTCGCCGACGGCGGCCGCACCTTCGCCTCGCGGGCCCCGATCCACGAGACCTTCCGCGTGTACGTCGACCCCGACGGCGTCCTGCGCACCGACCACGCGCTGCGGATGTGGTCGGCGACCGCCGTACGCCTGCACTACCGGCTGGAGCGGCGATGAGCGAGCGGAGCGCGGAGGGCGTCCTGCGCGCCCACCCGAACGCCGTCCTGCTCGCCGGGCAGGTCGTCGTCCTGCTCGGCTACCCCTTCCTGGACGGTACGACGGCCGGGCGGGCGGCCATCGGCGTCGCCCAGCTGCTCGTGGTGCTGGCCGCGGTCGCCGCGGTGCACCGCTCGCCCGCGCTGGACTGGGTGGCCGGGCTGTTCGGCGTACCTGCGGCGGTGTTCGCGGTCTGGGAGTCGGTCGCCCCGGACACCGGCTGGGTCGTCATCACCTCCGCCGCCCTGCACGTGCCGTTCTACCTGTTCGTCAGCTACGCCCTGATCCGCTACGTCTTCAACGACGACGACGTCACCCGCGACGAGCTGTTCGCCACCGCCAGCGCCTTCACCGTCGTCGCGTGGGCCTTCGCCTACCTCTACGCCGCCGTGCAGGTGATCTGGCCGGGATCCTTCGGCGACCCGCGGGCCTGGTTCGAGCTGCTCTACCTCTCCTTCACCACCATGACCAGCGTCGGCCTGGGCGACTTCGGTCCCGCCCTGGCGCACGCGCGCTCCCTGGTGATGCTCGAGGAGATCGTGGGTGTCTTCTACGTCGCCCTCGTCGTCTCCCGCCTGGTCGGGCTTGCCATCTCCCGGAGGTCCGGGCCGTAGACTCGCGCCGCTATGGATGACGAGATGGCCCGCCCGGCCGAGACCTTCGCGGAGGCCGAGGACGCGCTGCTGTCGCGTTGGCCCGAGACCCGACTGGAGCCGTCCCTGGACCGCATCCAGGCCTTCACCGAGCTCCTGGGCGACCCCCAGCGCAGCTTCCGGTCGATCCACCTGACCGGCACCAACGGCAAGACCTCGACGTCGCGGATGATCGACGGCCTGCTGCGCGCCCTCGACCTGCGCACCGGGCGCTTCACCAGCCCGCACGTGGAGAAGATGAGCGAGCGGATCTCGATCGACGGCGAGCCGATCGACGACGACCGCTTCGTGGCGGTGTTCAACGAGATCGCGCCGTACACGCACCTGGTCGACGAGCAGGAGGCGCACCCGTTGAGCTTCTTCGAGGCCGTCGTCGGCATGGCGTACGCCGCCTTCGCCGACGCCCCGGTCGACGTCGCGGTCGTCGAGGTCGGCATGGGCGGCTCGTGGGACGCGACCAACGTCATCGACGCCGACGTCGCGGTCATCACCCCGATCGCGATGGACCATGCCGACTACCTCGGCGGCACGCCGGAGGCGATCGCCCGCGAGAAGTCCGGGATCATCAAGGAGGGCGCGACCGTGGTCGTCGCCCAGCAGAGCCCCGCGGTCATGGCGGTCCTGGCCAGTCGTGCCGCGGAGGTCGGTGCGTCCGTCGTACGCGAGGGCGAGGACTTCGGCGTCGTCTCCCGCACGCCGGCGGTCGGCGGCCAGATGATCAGCCTGCAGGGCCTGCGCGGTCGGTACGACGACCTCTTCCTGCCGCTCTACGGCGCCCACCAGGCCGAGAACGCCGTCATGGCGCTGGCCGCCGTGGAGGCGTTCATCGGCGGCGGCGAGCCGCTCGGCGCGGACGTGGTCGCCGCCGCGTTCGCCGAGGCGACCTCGCCGGGTCGGCTCGAGATCATCCGCCGCAGCCCGACCATCGTTCTGGACGCTGCGCACAACCCGCACGGCGCCGAGGCGCTCGCGGCGGCGCTCGACGACTCGCTGCACTTCGACCCGCTCGTCGGGGTGGTCGGCGTGATGGGGGACAAGGACGCCGAGGGCCTGCTGTCGGCGCTGGAGCCGATGCTCTCGAGCATCGTCGTCACCCAGAACTCCACCGCCCGCGCCCTGCCCGCCGAGGAGCTCGCCGTCGTGGCGCGCGAGGTGTTCGGCGAGGACCGGGTGAGCGTCGTCCCGCGTCTCGAGGACGCGATCGATGCCGCGGCGGCACTGGCCGAGGACGACGGCAGCGACGCACTCAGCTCGGGCGCCGTCCTGGTGACCGGCTCGGTCGTCACGGTCGGGGAGGCCCGGGTCCTGCTGGGAGGCCCGAAGTGACCACGGAGAGGGACAAGTCGCCGCGGCGCGGCATGTGCTCGGCCGTTCTCACCCTCGAGGCGATCGTCGTGGCGCTCAGCTCGGCGGTCATGATCACCCTCGGTGGCGTGGACAAGGGCCTGGCGCTCGGCGCCTGCCTCGGCCTGGCCGTCGCCTGCCTGCTCACCGCGGGCCTGCTCCGCAAGGAGTGGGGGTACGCCGTCGGGTGGGCGCTCCAGGTCGGCGCGATCGCGCTCGGCCTGCTCACCCCCACGATGTGGTTCCTCGGTGCGCTGTTCGCGCTGCTGTGGGGCTGCGCCTACTTCCTGGGTCGCCGGATCGAGGACGAGCGGGCCGCGGCCTTCGCCGCCTACGACGCGGACAACGCCGCGAGCTGACGCTCGAGCAGGTCGGCGGCGTACGCCGCTCCGGGGCGGGCACGGATGGCGTCGCCGAGCCGGGCTGCCGCTGCACGGTGCGGACCGTCGGCCAGCAGCGCGGACAGGACCGCGCGGATCTCGTCGGGGGAGGCGTCGCGTCCGAGCAGCCGGCCCGCGCCGGCCGCCTCGACCGCCTGCCCCACCATCGCCTGGTCCAGCATCGGGTGCATGGGCATCACGGCCACGGGCAGGCCGTGGGCGAGGGCGCGCATCGTCGTGGCGTGACCGCCGTGCCCCATGACCGCGGTCATCTCGGGCATGAGCTCGTCGTGGTCGACGTAGTCGTGGACCTCGACGCCGTCCGGGACCCGAAGGTCCGCTCGGTCGATGACGGGTCCGGTCGTGACGACGACGCGCGCATCGAGGCCGGCCGCCGCATCCAGGATCGTCTGCAGCGCCTCGGTCTGGCCGGGGAAGTTGTAGGTGCTCAGGCTGATGAGCAGCGCGGGCGGGAGCGCGGCGAGGTCCCGTGCCGGGGCGGGGGTGACGACCGGGCCGCAGTGCACGAGGTTGTCCGGCTGCGCCGATCCCCCCGCCGGATCCAGGCCCGGGAGCGAGGCGACCAGGGTGAGCGGCGCCTCCTCGAGTGCGGCGTACGGCGCGTAGCCGCGCTGCTCGGCCACCTGGCCGAAGGGTCCCCGCAGCCAGCCGTCGTGCAGGTAGGCGTGGAACAGGTGCACCAGCGGCACGTAGGTCAGGCCCGCCTCGCGCGCGGCGCCGAGCGCCGCGAGCATCATCGGGTCGATCACCACGATGTCGGCGGGAGCCCGCCCCAGCTCGGTCAGCATGTCCTGGGCGACGCCGGCGTCGTTGAAGACCTCGATCATCCGCTCGGGACCGTTCGGCTCCCGCGACGCGAACGCCAGCGCGTGCTCGTAGGCGCGGAAGGGCATCCCGGCGGCGGCCATCGCGGCACGGTTGCCCTCGTGGCCCAGGAAGCGCACGGCGTGCCCGCGCCGGCGCAGCTCGGAGGCGATGCCGACGGCGGGTGGGACGTTCCCGCCACCGTCCCAGGTGACGAAGAGGAAGTCGGACATCTGCTGCTCCTTCAGTGCCGATGCTCGCCTGCGAGCACCGCGTCGACGAGCGCCGTCATGCGCTCCTGGGTCCGAGATCGGCTCAGCCCGCGGTCGTGCCGCAGCAGCTTCCACGCGTAGACGTCGGTGGCGACCACCAGCAGGTCGATCAACCGCTGCGGGTCGTCGCTGGGTCCGACGTACGGAGCGAAGACCTGGGCGACCCAGCGGCGGTGCAGCGCGCGGCCGTTGTCGGTCATCCGGCGCATCAGCGGGTCGTCCTGCTCCTGGGACAGCATCAGCAGCGCGGTGTCGCCGCGCAGCTCGTAGTGGTCCAGCAGCACCCGCATCGCCGCCGGTACGTCGCCGACGGGGGCCTCGCGCTCCCGGGCGACCCGGCTCGCGGCGTACTCCATGGTCGCCTCGACGAGCCCGGCCCGGCTGCCGAAGTGGCGCAGCACGGTCTGGACGCTCACCCCCGCCTCGCCGGCGATGTCGTCGAGCGAGATCCCGGCAAGGGGACGGATGGTGACGAGCGAGAACACGGCCTCCTGGATCCGGGTCCGCGTGTCCTCGACGGACGTCGCCCGGGCGCGCATGGTGTAGGTCCGCTTCTCTTTCATGTTGATCACCATTAACACGGAAATGCACTTTCGTGTCAATGGTCATTCACGTGAAGATCACGTGGTCCGGCACGACGAGTCGGACGCTCGCACAGGTCCAAGTACAGTTGCCGCCGTGCCTGTGATCATCGACAAACTCCTGCGCATCGGCGAGGGCAAGATCCTTCGCCAGCTCGAAGGGATCGCCAAGGTCGTCAACGCGATCGAGGACGACTTCGTGAAGATGTCCGACGAGGAGCTTCAGGGCATGACCGCCCAGTTCCGGGAGCGCCTGGAGAAGGGCGAGACCCTCGACGACCTGCTCCCCGAGGCCTTCGCCACGGTGCGTGAGGCGGGCAAGCGGGTGCTCGGCATGCGCCACTTCGACGTCCAGATCATGGGCGGCGCGGCGCTGCACCTCGGCAACATCGCCGAGATGAAGACCGGTGAGGGCAAGACCCTGGTCGCCACCCTGCCGTCGTACCTCAACGCCCTGGAGGGCAAGGGCGTCCACGTCGTCACGGTCAACGACTACCTGGCCAGGTTCCAGGCCGAGCAGATGGGCCGGTTGCACCACTTCCTCGGGCTGTCCGTCGGCGTCATCACCCCGGAGATGAACCCCGAGCAGCGGCGTGCGGCGTACGAGTGCGACATCACCTACGGCACCAACAACGAGCTCGGCTTCGACTACCTGCGCGACAACATGGCCTCCTCCATCGAGGAGTGCGTGCAGCGCGGCCACAACTTCGCCATCGTCGACGAGGTCGACTCGATCCTCATCGACGAGGCGCGGACCCCGCTCATCATCAGCGGCCCGACCCAGGACGAGGTGAAGTGGTACGGCGAGTTCGCGAAGATCGCGAGCAAGCTGACCAAGGACGTCGACTACGAGGTCGACGAGAAGAAGCGCACCATCTCGGTCCTCGAGGACGGCATCACCCGGGTCGAGGACCACCTCGGCATCGAGAACCTCTACGAGTCGGCGAACACCCCGCTGATCTCGTTCCTGCACAACTCGATCAAGGCCAAGGAGCTCTTCCGCAACGACAAGGAGTACGTCGTCATGGAGGGCGAGGTGCTCATCGTCGATGAGCACACCGGCCGCATGCTCGCGGGCCGCCGCTACAACGACGGCCTGCACCAGGCGATCGAGGCCAAGGAGGGCGTGCAGGTCCGCGAGGAGTACCAGACCCTCGCCACCGTCACGCTGCAGAACTACTTCCGCCTCTACGACAAGCTCTCCGGCATGACCGGCACGGCGCTGACCGAGGCCTCCGAGTTCGACAAGATCTACAAGCTCGGCGTGGTCCCGATCCCGACCAACAAGCCGATGATCCGCAAGGACCTGCCCGACCTCGTCTACCGGACCGAGGAGGCCAAGTACGAGGCCGTCGTGGACGACATCGTCGAGCGCCACAAGACCGGTCAGCCGGTCCTGATCGGCACCATCTCGGTCGAGAAGTCCGACTACCTGCACCAGCAGCTGACCAAGCGCGGCGTGCCGCACTCGGTCCTCAACGCCAAGCACCACGCCGACGAGGCCAAGATCGTCGCGATGGCCGGCCACAAGGGCGCGGTCACCGTCGCCACCAACATGGCCGGTCGAGGCACCGACATCATGCTCGGTGGATCGGTCGAGTTCCTCGCCGACGCCGAGCTGCGCAAGCAGGGCTTGGAGCCGTCCGGCGAGACCGCCGAGCAGTACGACGCCGCCTGGCCGGCCATGATCGAGCGGATCAAGGAGCAGGTCGCCAAGGAGCACGACGAGGTGCGCGAGCTCGGCGGCCTCTACGTGGTCGGCACCGAGCGGCACGAGTCGCGCCGCATCGACAACCAGCTGCGCGGTCGTTCCGGCCGCCAGGGCGACCCGGGCGAGAGCCGCTTCTACCTCTCGCTGCAGGACGAGCTGATGCGCCTGTTCAAGGGCGAGTGGGTCGACCGGATCCTGCTGATGCTGAAGATCCCGGACGACGTCCCGATCGAGCACAAGCGCGTCACCAACGCCATCGCCAGCGCCCAGGGCCAGGTCGAGGGGCAGAACTTCGAGTCCCGCAAGAACGTCCTCAAGTACGACGACGTCATGGACCGCCAGCGCAAGGTGATCTACGCCGAGCGGCGCGAGGTCCTCGAGGGCGTCGACCTCGAGGAGCAGATCCGCACCTTCATCGGCGACGTCGTGGCCGGCACGGTCAACAGCAGCGTCGACGAGTTCGCGGAGGAGTGGGACCTCGAGCAGCTGTGGACCGACCTGCGGCAGTTCTGGCCCGTCGAGCTGCGCTGGCAGGACCTCGTCGAGGAGGCCGGCACCAAGGCGGCCCTCGACAAGGACGAGCTGATCGAGAAGCTGACCGAGGACGCTCAGGCGGCGTACGACCGTCGTGAGGAGGAGGTCGGCGAGGAGGTCATGCGCGAGCTCGAGCGTCGCGTCGTGCTCTCCGTGCTCGACCGCAAGTGGCGCGAGCACCTCTACGAGATGGACTACCTGCGCGAGGGCATCTACCTGCGGGCGTACTCGCAGCGCGACCCGCTGGTCGAGTACCAGCGCGAGGGCTTCGACATGTTCTCGGCGATGATGGACGGCATCAAGGAGGAGACCGTCGGCTTCCTGTTCAACCTGGAGGTCCAGGTCGAGGAGCAGCCGGAGGAGTACCACTACCACGCCGACGGCTCGCTCCATGCCGGTCCGATGCACGAGGGTGCCTTCGCCGAGCCGCCGGCGGGCATCGACGCCGGTGCCGGTGTGATCAACCTCGACGAGGTCGCGGCCGACGCGAAGGCCGCGCTGCCGAAGGTCACGGCCAAGGGCCTGGACCCCAAGCCCGCGCCCCAGCACCTGTCCTACTCGGCTCCCGACGAGTCCGGGGAGCAGGCCGTCACCACCGGTGGCACCGGCGCCAAGGACGACTTCGCCGACATCGGCCGCAACGCGCTGTGCCCGTGTGGCTCGGGCAAGAAGTACAAGCGGTGCCACGGCGCGCCGGGCGGCCCGACCGGGCTCACCGCACGCGTCAACGGCTGAGGCAGCGGCCGGGCCACGGTATGCGCGGTGCGTCCCGGCAGCTGCTGCCGGCCGTCCTGGTGATCGTCCTCGCGGCGACGTCGGTTCCCGGCGTCGGGCACGCGGAGACGGTGCGTGCGGACGTGTCCACGACCCCCCAGCCGTGCGCGACCGGTGACACCGGCGGCTCCGGCGGCCCTGACATCCGGGCGGCCGGCAGCGGCCGATTCGGCACGGGCACCGTGCTGGGCGCGCTGCCGTCGTCGGTCGCCGCGCCGGTCGGGCCGGCGGTGCAGGGTCAGGTGCGGCTGGTCTCGGCCAACCTGCCGAACCGCACCAGCGGTGCCGGCTTCGCGTGGTCGATGCGCCGGATCGTGGGCGCCGCGCCCGACTTCATCACCCTCAACGAGGTCTCCGGGCGCTCCGACGCCGGCCTGACCGCCTCGGCCCGGGGGTACGACGCCTACCGCGACCCGGTCGTCGACATGACCGCGGGCGGCCGTCCGCAGTCCATGGAGAACGCCGTGCTGTGGAACTCCTCGCGCTGGCACCTGCTGGACGGTGGCCGCGTGAAGACCGTCGACGACGACGCCGGCTACTACTTCGGACGTCCCTACCTGTGGGACCGCTACGCCACCTGGACCGTCCTGCAGCGCACCGACGGCGCCGTCGTGTCGGTGATCTCGGCGCACATGCCGATCAACCCCGTGAAGAACCCCCAGCAGCACGGCCGCCCGCAGTCCTCCCGGGTTGCGAAGTACGACAACGGGATGCAGGTCATCCTCGGGCTGGCGCACGAGCTGTCGGCGTACGGCCCGGTGCTCATCGGTGGCGACATGAACTCGCACGCCGGGGGCGGGGCATGGACGGCCGCCTCGATCATGCGATCGGCGGGCTACGGCTACACCAGCGACGGCATCCTGATGTTCGACTTCTTCCCGCCCGGCGTCACCGTGGCCGCGCACGGCCGGTTCCCGGTGGCCTCGGACCACCCCGCGCTCTGGTCGACCTTCGACATGAACGGCGTGGCCGGCACCGGGGACGGCGTGAGTCCGTCGGCCGGCCCGGAGCCGGCACCCGCCAAGCTCCCGTCCGGGGCCACCCTCACGACACGCACGCTCAGCACGGCGGCGACGCTGATCGACCGCGGTCGGGCTGCCAAGGTCACGGCCGAGGCCTGGGTCGACGCGGTGGCGGCAGCGCTCGTCGACGGCGGTCACCGTCGCATCTCGGAGCGGGCGGCGGATGGGTTCTACCGCAGGCTGCGGCACCAGCCGTGGCGGATGATGACCGTGCCCGAGGCGGACGGCGCGGTCACGGGCTCACCGTTCCCCGAGGCGTACGCCGCCCGCGAGGCCGACGCCCGCTACCTCATCACCTACCTGCGCAGCGGTGGCGCGAGCTGCGAGAGCGACCCGCTGGGCACCTGCCCGCCGGCGCTGGACTTCCCCAGCGAGGGCCCGCTCCTGGCGGCCGCACAGATGGTCGTGCGCTGCGTGCACGACGCGTTCCCGGGCTTGAAGCGGGTCGTCGTCAGCCGGTCGGGCTCCTATTGCGCGGCGAGTCGGGTGGTGAGCGGGCTGGACCTCCCGCTGCCCCGCGGCGACCGCGGTCTCGGCGCGCGGGTCGCGCAGTACCTGCGCGTCCATGCCGCCGAGCTCGACGTCGCCTTCGTCATCCACGACGCCCAGACCTGGGCCGCCGACCAGCCCGAGGCCGGCTGGCGCCCGTACGCCGCCACCGATGGGTCCCGGTCGGCCGCCGCCCTGGTGCGTGACCGGGTGTTCGTCGCGGTGAACGGAGGGTCCTGCTGATGGAGCGCATCCGCGACCTCCTCGCCCGCGCCCGCGTCGCGATCAGCGGCGGCGGCGAGCGCGACGAGTCCAACCAGGGCATGTGGACCGGCCTGTTCGTGCTGGTGCTCGCCCTGGTCGTCGCCGGTGTCCTGATCTTCGCCGGTGGCGGCTCCGGACCGCAGAAGCAGGCGCCGCCGGCGGCGCTGCCGACCGCCACCATGGATGCTGAGGGTGCCTGGAACCCGTACGCCGAGGTGCCCGGCAGCGTGGGAGCCGCGAGCCGGGCGACGGCGCAGTGGACGTCGGTCGTCCAGACCTTCGCGACGACCTTCCTCGGCGCCTCGCGCGACCCCGGTTGGCTCGCCACGATCAAGCCGGTCGTCACGCCCCAGCTGCTGGCACGCCTGCGCCACGTGCAGCGCAAGCGGATCCCGAGGGGCACTCCCGGGGCGATCGTGGTGCGGGCGTCGGGGACCTACTCGGTGGACCTCACGGTGTCCTTCGGCAGCAACGCCGCACTCGGGGTGCGGGTCGTGGACCTGCCGAAGGACGACCGTGGCTGGATGGTCTACAGCTACGAGTCCCGCTGACTACTGCAGGGTCATCACCGGCTCCCCGCCGACCAGACCGTTGCCGGTCCGGTTGCAGGTCCCGCCCCGGACCGCGCCGCCGTTGTAGGCCTGGCGGACGCAGTTGCGGATCGCCAGCTGGCCCCAGTAGTTCGGGTGCAGCGACTCCTGGATGTAGTACGGGCTGCTTCCGGAGGTCGTGACCGTGCGGATCTGGTTGACCCACTCGGTCTTGTCGACCGCCCCGGTGGTCTGCCAGTTGGCGACGCCCATCTCCTCATAGAGCCCCACGCCCGACTCGCAGAGCCGGCGGCCGTTGAGCGCGGAGGACAGGTTGAGCACCTTCGCGTTGCTGATCCCGGCCTGGGTGATCGCGCCGGTGACGGTGTTGTTGATCGTCGGGAGCGCGGTGCCGTTGGCCCAGTTCGCGTCGTTGTTCCAGAACCCGCAGCCGCCCGTGCTCTGCCGGGTGTAGCCGCTCTCGCTGTAGCGGAAGCCGGAGCCGTTCGGGATGGGGGACGGGTAGGTCTGGACGAGCATCGACCACTGGCTGTCGGCGTACCCGGCGTTGCGCATCGCCGTGCGGACGTTGGTGAGCGCGGTGGCGATGTGCGACTTGACCGTCGCGACGTTGGCGGAGGTGAAGTTGCTCGTCACGCTGCTGTCGTCGTTGCAGTAGTCCTTCCACCACGAGGGGGAGCCGAGGAAGTCGGTGACGCAGTCCTGCACGATGGAGCCGAAGTTGAAGTCGTTGCCGCCGATCGAGACCGCGACCATCCTCACGTTGTGGCTGGAGGCGAAGCTCTGCAGCATCAGTGCCTGGCCCTGGTTGCTGCCGCTGTTGGCGAAGTCCAGGCCGGGCTTCCAGTTGCCGCTGCTGTCGGTGTACGACGAGGTCTCCGCACCCGAGCAGGCGAGGTTGAGCCCGCTGACGCCGCCGCCGATGTAGATCTCGGCGCTCTTGCTGCGGTGGCACCGGGCGATGACCTCGCCGGTGTTGGTGGCGTTGTCGTAGTAGGCGGTCGACCCCAGGGCGTCGGCGCGGGTGGAGTCGGAGTTGGAGGATCCCGCCCACCGTCCCGCCTCGCCGGAGATGTAGGAGTCGCCGACGGACACGACCCACGGCGCACCGGAGCCGGGTCCGTCCGCATGGGCTGCCGGTGTGCCGATCGGGGCGAGGACGGTGCCGCCGGCGAGGGCGAGCGCGGCGAGAGCTGCACGTTTCAAGGGGGAGCCTCCTGATGAGGGCCCGCGGACGCGGACCGACCAGAGGCGAACATAGTGAGCCAGATCACATCTTGGCTAGAACTTGTTACTGCCGAGTCGATGAATCTCAGGAGAAGTCGAGGGCGGTGCACACCCAGTGCTCGTCGATCCGCTCGAACCGCGCCGCCACCGCGCGCCCGCGGTCGCCGTAGCGGGCGTGGACGCCGCACTCGACCACGGTCTCGCTGAGGAAGCACGCGTGCACGCTGTGGATCCGCGGCCGGACCGGCTGGACGCGGCCCAGCCCGGGGCGGTGCTCGCCCGCCTGGCCGACCAGCCACGCGCGACGGCGGAGATCGGCGTACACCTCCGGCGCGGTCCAGCGCACCAGCTGGGAGGCCGGCCGGTCGCCGCCCACGATCTCCAGCGCGGCCTGGACGTAGCGCCGCGTCCACTGGTCGATGGTCTGGCGCAGGCGTCGGTCCAGGGGAAGGACCACGCCCCCGCTCGAGCTGCGCCGACCGCGGACCGCGGGCGGGGAGCACCGAGGGAGCAGGGCCAGGGCGAGCGTGCCCTGGGTCTCGGCCACCGGCACGGGCAGGCGCAGCCCGGCGTGGACGGTCGACGGGGTCGGGGAGATGTCGGGGCGACGGGACATCGGAGGCACCTATCGGTCGAGGGGGCGGGACGGCGGGAGCTGGAGACGCAGGCCGGGGTGGATCAGGTCGGGATCGGAGCCGATGGCGGCGGCGTTGTGCGCGGAGAGGCGCTGGCAGTACGCCGCCACCTCGCCGTCGCCGGCCCTTGCGCCCAGGTGTCGCGCGGAGATGGCCCACAGCGAGTCGCCGGATCGCACGCGGACGATGTCGTCGGCGTGCCGGACCGCGCCGGTCACCCGGTCCGGCAGGGGCAGGCCGGCCAGGGCAGAGCCGTGCCCGTGACCGGCGGTGCCCGCGTGGGCGGCCGCGGGCGCCGCGCCGGCCAGCACGGCGGCGCCGCACGCGACGAGGACCGCCCGGCGCAGCGGGCCGACCCGGCGGGGGAGCCGGCCGGTGGCCAGGTCGACCACGACGGCCGTGGTGGTGGCGAGCAGGGCCAGGCAGCCCAGTGACGCGAGGGTGCCGCTGCCCGCGACGAGCAGCTGGTCGAACGGGGCCGACCCTGCGGAGCGGCCGACCGCGAGCACAGCGGGGGCGCTGAGCAGGCCGGTGCCCGCGGTGGCCGCCGCGGTGACGAGCCAGACCGCGGCGGCCCGGAGGGGTGGAGCAGAAGCGTGGTGTGACATCCCGAGAACCTTGCGTTTGCGTCTGTTTGCTTCAGTCTGAGTCTGGATACTCAGGGCGTCAAGCGGTTCTCCACAGCCCTGCCCGGTAGTGGGGTGCACGCGGTTTGAGAGGGTTGCGGTCATGTCGTGGGATGAGCACCTCTTCGCCCTCTTCGACGACCTCGAGCACCAGGCCAGCGCGCTGTACGCCGCCGAGCGGGACGCCGAGGTCGCGGACCGCAGCCGTGCCGAGTACCAGCAGGTGACGCTGGGCGCACGGCTGATGGCCTCGCTGGACGCGGAGGTGACGGTGCACGTCGCGGGCGTGGGACCGGTCGAGGGCACGCTGCAGCGGGTGGCCGACGGCTGGCTGCTGCTCGCGGCACGCGACCAGGACTGGGTCATCCGCCTCGCCGCGGTGCAGTCGGTCGAGTCGGTGTCGGTGCGCGCGGTGCCCGAGGTGGCCTGGTCGCCGCTGGCCCGGATCGGGCTGGGCTCGGCCCTGCGCCGCGTGTCCGAGCTCGGCGAGCGATGCGTCGTGCGGCTGACCGACGGCGCCCAGCACGACGGCACGATCCGCCGGGTCGGTCAGGACTTCTGCGAGGTGGTCAGCGGGGAGCAGCGACGTACGGTGCTGGTGTCCTTCGATTGGATCGCCGCGGTGCAGTCCCGCAGCTGATCACGTCGCCGGCCGCTGCGCGGCTTGCTTGTTCGCTCGCGGTCAGTGCTCGAGCTCGTTCCTCGCTCGGCACTGCCGCTCACTCACGTCGCCTCGTCGTCGTACGGCGGGCGCACCCCGTCGGGCAGCACCTCGATCGTCGTCGCGAGCGGGGTGTCGTCGTCGGCCAGGGCCTCCGCCAGGTGCTTGCGCACGATCTGGCGCGGGTCGAGGTCGCGCAGCTCGAGGTCGGCGTACTCCGGTCCCAGCTCGCTGCGCAGCTCGTCGCGCGCGTTGTCGGCGAAGGTGCGCAGCTTGCGGACCATCTGGCCGGCCTGCTTGGCGACGCCGGGCAACCGGTCAGGGCCGAGCACGAGCAACGCGACGAACGCGATCACCATGAGCTCGGGGAACCCGATGCCGAACATGCCCGCCCCCTGACCGCGGCCGGATCAGAACTTGCTGGTGGGTGTCAGGCCGAGCTGCATGCCCGCGAGACCACGGGTGCGGCCGTCGAGACGGTCGGCGATCGCGGTGATGGCGAGCGCACCGGGCGCCGTCGGGTCGGCCTCCACGATCGGCTTGCCGGCATCGCCACCCTCGCGCAGCGAGGTGTCGAGCGGGACCTGGCCGAGCAGGGGGACGTCGTACCCGAAGCGCTGCGAGAGCGTCTCCGCGACCCGCTCGCCGCCGCCGCTGCCGAAGATCTCGAGCCGGTGCTCCTTGCCCTCCGCGGTGCAGTGCGGGCAGGGCAGGTAGCTCATGTTCTCGACGACGCCCACGACGCGCTGGTTCATCATCGAGGCCATCGTGCCGGCGCGCTCGGCGACCTCGGCGGCGGCCTCCTGCGGCGTGGTCACGACGACCACCTCGGCGCCGGGAAGGTGCTGGCCCAGCGAGATCGCGATGTCACCGGTGCCCGGCGGGAGGTCGAGCAGCAGCACGTCCAGGTCGCCCCAGTAGACGTCGGCGAGCATCTGCACCAGCGCGCGGTCCAGCATCGGGCCGCGCCACGCGACCACCTGGTCGCGCCGCGGCTTGAGCATGCCGATCGAGATCACCGAGACGCCCGAGGCCGTGGGCACCGGCATGATCAGGTCGTCGACCTGGGTCGGACGGGAGTCGGCCACGCCGAGCATGGCGGGGATCGAGTGCCCGTAGATGTCGGCGTCGACGATGCCGACCCGGCGGCCGGCCTTGGCCAGCGCGATCGCCAGGTTCACCGTCAGCGAGGACTTCCCGACGCCGCCCTTGCCGGACGCGACCGCGAAGACCTTGGTCAGGTTGCCCGGCTGCGAGAACGGGATCTCGCGCTGGGCCTGGCCGCCGCGCAGCGTCGCGTGCAGCTCGCCGCGCTGCTCGGTCGACATCACGCCCAGCTCGACCCGGACCGACGTCACGCCGGGCACGGCCTGCACGGCCGCGGTGACGTCGCGGTTGATGGTGTCCTTGAGCGGGCAGCCCGCGACGGTGAGGAGCGCCTTGACGGTGACCTCCGTGCCGCCGTCGACCTCGCCGAGCTCGACGGCCTCGACCATCCCCAGCTCGGTGATGGGGCGCTTGATCTCGGGGTCGTTGACGCCCGCGAGTGCGGACATCACCTGTTCGACGGTCACCTGGCTGCTCACGCGGCCAAGTCTAGGAGGGCCGGTCCGATCTCCTGTCGTCGCCGTCGTCGTGGGACGCGGCACCCTTCTCCAGCTCGGCCAGCAGCGAGCGCAGCTCGGAGCGCAGGTAGTCGCGCGTGGCGACCTCGCCGACGGCCATCCGCAGCGACGCGACCTCGCGGGCCAGGAACTCCATGTCGGCGTGGGCGCGGGCGTCCGCCTGGCGGTCCTGCTCGGCGATCACCCGGTCGCGCGACTCCTGACGGTTCTGCGCGAGCAGGATCAGCGGAGCGGCGTACGACGCCTGCAGGCTGAGCATCAGGGTCAGGAAGATGAACGGGTAGCCGTCGAAGTGCATCCGCTCCGGCGTGGTGCTGTTCCACGCGATCCAGACGACCACGAAGAACGTCATCCAGATCAGGAACCTCGCGGTGCCCATGAACCGCGCGAACTGCTCGGCGAAGACCCCGAAGGTGTCGGAGTCCATCGTGGGGCGCCGGACGAGGGGCCGGCGCTGGACGCGGGGCGTGTCGAGGCGCTCGGTACGGCGGGGCTCAGCCACGGTCGGGCTCCCGTCGGTTCTGCCGGTCGCGCCAGTTCGCCGGGAGCATGTGGTCGAGCAGGTCGTCGACCGTCACGGCACCGATCAGCCGGCCCTCGTCGTCGACGACCGGCGCCGCCACCAGGTTGTACGTCGCCAGGTGGGCCGCCACCTCGTCGATGCTGGCCTCGGGCCGCAGCGACTCCAGCGAGTCGTCCAGCGCGCCCGCGACCAGGGTCGAGGGCGGCTCGCGCAGCAGCCGCTGGATGTGGGCCACGCCCAGCAGCCGCCCGGTCGGGGTCTCCAGCGGCGGCCGGCAGACGTAGACCAGCGCGGCCAGCGACGGGGTCAGGTCGGGGTTGCGGACGTGCGCGAGCGCGTCGGCGATGGTGGCGTCCGGCCCGAGGATCACCGGCTCGGGCGTCATCATGGCGCCCGCGGTGTTCTCGACGTACTGCATCAGGCGGCGGACGTCCTCGGCCTCCTCGGGCTCCATCAGCTGGAGCAGCACCTCCTGCGTGGCGGGCGGCAGGTCGGCGACCAGGTCGGCGGCGTCGTCGGGGGACATCTCCTCCAGGACGTCGGCGGCGCGCTCGGTGTCGAGCAGGCCGACGATCTGGACCTGGTCCTCCTCGGGCAGCTCCTCGAGCACGTCGGCGAGCCGCTCGTCGTCCATGGCCAGGGCGACGGCGGCCCGGCGCTCGGCGGGCAGGTCGTGCAGGATGCTCGCCGCGTCGGCGGGCCGCATCTCGTTGATGGCCGCCACCAGGTGCGCCGCGCCCTGCCCGGCGTCGCGGCGGCTGAGCCCGGTGACGTCGCTCCACTCCACGACGTAGGTCTGCCCGCGCCGGCGGAAGCCCTTGCTCGGCTCCTGCACGGCGACCCGGCTCAGGACCCAGTCGCGGGTGCGGGCCGGCTCCATCGCCACGTCGTACACCGTCCCGGTGACGCCCGTGGAGACGATCGTGACCGTGCGGTCGAGCATCTGCCCGATGACCAGGGTCTCGGTGGAGCGCTGCTCGAAGCGGCGCATGTTGAGCAGGCCGGTGCTGTAGACGTGCGAGCTGTCGATGTTGGTCACGCGGGTCATCGGCACGAAGATCCGGCGGCGGCCGAAGACCTCGGCGACGAGGCCGAGGACGCGTGGCTGCGCGGCGTCGGTGCGCATCGTCACGACGATGTCGCGGACCTTGCCGACCTGGTCGCCCTGCGGGTCGAAGATGGGGAGACCCACCAGCCTGGCGACGAAGACGCGCGACGGGGTGACGCTCACGGCCCAACGTTATGGCATTGCTCAGGTCGGGCCGCGCAGGTGCCGACTAGTTCTGCGAAGAGCCGGTCGGTCGGGTACCGTGATCCGACAGTCGTTGACGGAGGGTGTTCGAGGGATGCGCAGCCGTGGCCGGCGGGTCGCACCGAAGACCCGCCCCATCGTTCGCATCGCGGCGACCCTGCGGCTGCTGGCCAGGCCGGCCGCCTGGACCCGTGACGGACTCACCGCGACGGTCGCGTGCCTGACGGTCCTCGGCGTGCTGACGGCGGTTGTGTGGCACGCCCAGTCCGACGGCACGGCGCTCGCCTCCGCCGAGCAGGCCGACCCCTCCTGGTCGGCCGTCGTGTCGACCGACGGGCCCACCGCGGCGAGCAGCGCCACGGCGACGGCCACGGCGAAGGCGGTCAAGGCCGCACGGGCGGCGAAGCACCAGCAGAAGGCCCACGACAAGCAGCAGATGCTCGCGAGGATCGCCGAGCGTCGTGCGAAGCGTGCCGCGGAGCCGGTGACGTCCACGATGCGGGTGGCCAGCCTCAACATCCTCGGCAGCAACCACGTCGGCCGCGGCCTGGCCCGCGCCGCGGGCGAGGCCTCGCTCCTGATCAACCGCGGTGTCGACATCGTCGGGATGCAGGAGGTCCAGCGCGACCAGCGGCAGGTCTTCCTGCGGCAGATGCCGGCGTACACCATGTGGCCCCAGGACGCGGTCGGCCGGCAGGGCTACCGGCTCCAGATCATGTTCCGCAACTCCCGCTTCGAGATGGTCGACGGCGGCTCGGTGAACTCCCCGTTCGTCGGCATGTCGGTGCCGATGCCCTACGTCCTGCTCCGCGACCGCTCGAGCGGCGTGGAGTTCTGGGTGATCGACGCCCACCTCTCGCCCCAGGGCCGCCAGGGCGAGCGCAACGCCGGCACGGTCATCCAGCAGGCGCTGGTCGACCGGCTCAACGACACCCACCCGGTGGTCATGCTCGGCGACATGAACGAGCACACCTCGTGGTTCTGCCGCCTGGCCGCGAACGTCCCGGCGTTCTCCGCCAACGGCGGATCGTCCTCGGACTGCAGTCCCTCGGGCCCGATCCGGATCGACTGGATCGTCGGCAGCGACGCCGGCGAGAGCACCGTCGGCTTCTCCGACTACGCGCAGGACGGCGCGACCAAGGCGCTGCGGCTCAGCGACCACTACCTGGTCTACGCGACGGCGGCGGTCACCGCGACCCCGTCGCAGCAATAGCCCGCCGCCCTCCGCATTTCGGAATACCCTGGTTCCATGCGCGCACTCCTCGCCCTCGCCTCGATCGCCGCAGCGACGACCCTGCTCGCCGGGTGCGGCTCCGGTGACGACACGGCGACGGACCCTGCGAGCGTCGGTACGACGCCCACCAGCTCCTCGCCGACCGCGGCCAGGACGTCCGCGCCGGCCCTGACGCTTCCCGAGTGCGCCTCGATCTGGAAGGTCGGTGCCACGCTCCCGTCCCACTACAAGGGCTGCCAGGTCGACGGCGAGAAGGGCTCCTACATCTACCACTGCGAGATCGGCAGCCGGATCGCCTCGTACGGCACCGACCTGTATGCCATCCTGGGCCGCAAGATCGTCCAGGCGTCCCCGTCGCTCAAGGCGGACGCCGACTGGAAGTACCTCTACGACCACTGTGTCGGCTGAGATACGACGTGCAGGAGTGGCGCGAGGTACTGTTCTGACCAGGCTGGGGGCGTAGCACCTTCCGTGCGTGCCTGGCTGGGGGTCGAGAGGCAGTTCGGCAACGAGCCCTTCCGAAGCGAGCAATGAGGAGTCTTTTCTGATGCGGATGCTCCGCCACGGTGCAGTCCTTCTGAGTTCTCTGGGTCTGATGGTTGCTGCAAATGGCGCGCCCGCCCATGCGTCCACCACCGACAAGCCGACCGGCTATTCCACGGTCGCGCACGTCAAGAAGCGGGTTCCGACCCCGCCGGACCACTACTACGTGCGGGCCGGGGTCAAGTTCAACGACCCCTACAGCCGCGACAACCACAGCTTCCTGACGATCCGGCGCGCGATCGTGCGCACGATCGACAGCACCACCAAGGGCGACCACATCATGATCGCCTCGTGGAACATCCGCAGCCGCGCGTACGTCGACGCGCTGATCGGCGCGAACAAGCGCGGTGTCGGCATCCGCATCGTCATGGACCGCGGCAACGCCAACCCCAGCGCGCCGAACCCGGACTACCGCCACCTGGCCGAGGCCTTCGCCCCGACCAAGGCGCGGCTGCCGCAGAACCGCAGCTGGATCAGGCGCTGCGTGTCCGCGTGCCGCGGGCGACGCGGCATCGCGCACAGCAAGTTCTTCCTCTTCGACCACGTCGGCAAGCGCGACTGGGTCACGATGTACGGCTCGAACAACGCCACCGACATCGCGGCCAACAGCCAGTGGAACGACCTGTACACGATCGTCGGCAACCGCGAGATCTACAACGACTTCGGCAAGACGTTCGTGCAGATGGGGCAGGACCACAACCTGTACGGCAAGGCCTACGTCCAGGACGTGACGCCGAACCGGACGATCAACTTCTACCCGTACCAGGGCCCCGTCGCGACCGCGGCGGGTGACCCGGACCTCAACCGGCTCAAGCAGGTCAGGTGCACCGGGGCCACCGGTGGCACCGGCACGAACGGCCACACCAAGCTGCGCATCGCCCAGGACGCGCTGCTCGGTGACCGCGGCATGGCGATCGCGCACCGTCTGGTCGCGCTGAAGAGGCAGGGCTGTGACATCCGGTTCGTCTACTCCCTGCTGGGCGGCAACATCCGGACCATCCTGAAGAACGGTCACGTGCCGACGCTGCAGTACTCCTACGACCGCAACCGCGACGGGATGTACGACATCTACCTGCACATGAAGGACATGGCGATCAGCGGTGTCTTCCGTGGCAAGACCGACACCCGCCTGGTCGTCAACGGCACCGCGAACTGGACCCCGGTCGCGCTGCAGAGCGACGAGGTGGTCGCCGAGATCACCAGCGCGTCGATCACCTCCAGCTACATCAACTGGATCGACTACCTGTGGCACCACCGTCCCGCCAGCTGGGGGCCGGTCAACCTCGCTCCGGTCAGCTCGACCGGCACGATCGACCGTCCGGTGGTCACCCGCGACGGGCGGGTCGTGATGCGGCAGGTGCGCACCGTCGACCCCTACGCCCTGATGAAGAAGGAAGGCCTCTGACCCGAACGGGTCAGAGGGTCTGGTCGATCGTCGATAGACGTCACACCAGTCACATGGTTAACATCTGAGCATGTCACGTAGGGCGACGGCGCTGTCTTGCGCCGTCGCCCTCGTTGTTTGCCTGCTCGCGCTGGTCCTCGTCGGCGGTCGTACGCCGCGTCCGCCCGGCGCCGCCGTGCAGGCCGGCTCGGGCGTCTCGTGCGCCGACGTGCTGCTCGTCGGCATCGACGGCAACGGCCAGCGACCCGCCCCCGGGCACCGCTTCGGACGCACCGTGGACGCTGTCGCCCGCGTCTACGCCTCCCGGATCGTCCCGACCCGGACCGTGCGTACCTTCCGGGTCGGCGTCTGGACCCCGACCCTGGCGACCCTCACCCAGGGCGCCCTGCGCCACCGGGGGGCAAGGGTCGCCCTGCGCACCCCGTCGGTACGCCGGTGGATGGCGCCGGTCGCCGCCGCGGTCGACCGCGCCGCCCCGACCATCGCCGGGATGCTGCGCACCTGCCCCTCCCAGCAGCTGGTGCTCGCGGGCTACGCCCAGGGCGCTGCCATCGCGCACCGCCTGCTGGTCCGGCTTGCCGGAGCGGGCCTGGGCGACCGGGTCACCGGCGCGGCGCTGGTCAGCGACCCGTACCGCCGCATCGGCACCACCGCGACCATCGACGGCGACCCCGCGGCTCCGCGCCGGCGCGGTGGGGTCGCGAGCCTGCGGCTCAGCCCGGTCGCCGACGTGCCGCCCCCGGCCGGCGCCTACCGCCCGTGGGAGGTCTGCACGAGTGGCGACCTGGTCTGCGACACCAACGGTCTGCGGGTCGGGCCGTCCGCGGCGATCGCGTCGTCGTACGTCCGGCCCGGCCACGCCGGTGCGGTGGTACGCCGGATCCGCACCGATCTCGTCACCGCCTCGCACGCCTGGCCGGTGCCGGCCACCCGCCGCCAGCTGGTCCGGGCGACCACCGCCCAGCCGCTGAGCGTCCAGCTCGTCGCCTCGGGCGGCACCGGCGACGTGTGGTCGGCGACCACGCCGCTCCCGCCCGGGCTGAGCCTGTCGCCGAGCGGCCTGCTGTCCGGTACGCCGACCCAGGCCGGTCTGTCCACCGTCACCGTGGGCGTCGCCGGATCCGATCCGAGCACGCCGGCCGCCACGGGCACCCTGGTCTTCACCATCACCGGCAACGTCGTCGTGCTGAGCAGCGGCGGCCAGACCAGCTGCGAGACGCGCTCCGACGGCACCGCGCGCTGCTGGGGCCGCAACGACTACGGCCAGTTCGGCAACGGCACCCGCACCGGCGGCACCAGCCCGACCGCCGTCGCCGGCACCGGCTGGGCGCAAGTGAGCACCTCGGGCTCGACCACCTGCGGCGTCAAGCTCGACCACTCGCTGTACTGCTGGGGCCTGAACAACTACGGACAGACCGGCCGGGCGAGGTCCGGGCCGGTGACGCTCCCGAAGCGGGTGGGCACCGCGAACAACTGGACCGAGGTCGGGGTCGCCTGGTCCCACGCGTGCGCCGTACGCCGCAACGGGCAGCTCGCCTGCTGGGGCCAGAACCTGCGCAGCCAGCTCGGGATCGGGTCCACCGGGGGCATCCGGGCCGCCCCGACCCAGGTCGTCGGCGGGGGCGTGTGGCGCTCGATCGCGGTCGGTGGATGGCACAGCTGCGGCATCCGTGCCGACGGCAGTGCCTGGTGCTGGGGCGACAACGCCTTCGGCGCCCTGGGCGACGGGACGACCGTGCGGCGCGACCACCCGGTGCGGGTCGCGGGCGGCCGGTCCTGGACGTCGCTCTCGGTCGGCTGGGGGACGGTCTGCGGCATCACCACCGCGCAGGACCTCGCGTGCTGGGGCCGCAACCGCAACGGCGAGGTCGGCGACGGTACGACGGCGGCCCACCTCACGCCGTACCAGATCCGCGGCGGGCAGCTGTGGCTCTCGGTCGCCGCGGGGGAGGGCAGCACCTGTGCGGTCGACTCGTCGGGCACCCCGGTGTGCTGGGGCCAGAACCGGTACGGCCAGACCAGCACCGCCGGCGCCACCTCCGTGTCGACGCCGACCGCACGCGCCCAGTACGCCGGGCTGACCCAGATCGCCGCCGGCTGGCTGAGCTACTGCGGGCTGGGCTCGGCCACCGACTGCTGGGGCAACGGCGAGGCGGGCACGCTCGGCGGCACGTCCGCGCGGATCGCTCCCCGGACCGCTCCGCGGACGACGGCGCCCCGGCTGACGATCCCGGCGGCGGAGCAGCAGCGGCTCGACGCCATGTCACCGCGCGAGGTCGCCGCGCACGACCTGGCCGCGCGGCCGACGGTCGGCGCCCGCACGGTGGCGCGCACGACCGCCACGACGACGTCCTTCCGGGTCATGACGGAGAACGTCCTCGGCAGCAACCACACCGCTCCGGGCGCCGACGCGCAGGAGTACGCGCCCGCGCGGCTGCGCGCCGAGTGGGAGACCGGCCTGATCTCGCAGTTCCAGCCCAGCCTGCTCGGCACCCAGGAGGCGCAGCCGGACCAGATCGGCGACTTCACCACCACGCTGGGGTCGACGTACACGATCTACCCGGGGGCGACCCAGGGCTACACGGCGACACCCCAGTCGCTGATGTTCCGCACCTCCAGCTGGACCCAGGTGTGGCGCACCAGCATCTCGATCCCGTTCGTCGGCGGCTGGCGGCCGCAGCCGATCGTGCGGCTGCACAACAGCGCGACCGGTGCCGAGGTCTACTTCATCAACGTCCACTTCGCGCCCGGCGGCATGCAGACCGCCCGGGTCAAGGCGATGAACGTCCTGGTGGCCGAGATCAAGACGCTGGCCAAGGACAAGCTGCCGATCGTGCTCACCGGCGACTTCAACCAGAAGGCCTGGGTCTACTGCCAGATCACCGGCCGCACGGCCCTGCGCGCGGCCAGCGGAGGGTCCAACAACGGCACCTGCAGGCCGCCCGCGCGGATGCGTGTGGACTGGCTGTTCGGGTCGGGCGGGTCGTGGTCGGCGTACCACCTCAGCGACGGGACCGAGGTGAACCGCACGTCCGACCACGCCATCCAATACGCGACTTTCACCGTGGGATAGGTTGCGGGGTCATGCGGGTCGATCTGGAAGGCATCCACTTCGACTCCCCGTTCGAGGGCTCCGGCGACGTCTACTTCGGTGAGCGGCGCGGATGGTCGTTCGTCGCCACCGGCCAGCGGCACATCGGCTGGCCGCGCAAGCTGGTCCCCTTCCTCGACGGCTGGTCGGATGTGCGGATCCAGGCCGGCGAGAAGCAGCTGTACGCCGAGCGGGTGGCCTTCACCGACAGCGACCGTGAGGTCGCCCTGGTCAACGCGCGTGGCATCGCGATCATCGTCGACAAGTGGGGCCTGATCCAGCAGCCCTTCGAGACCCGCGGCGAGGGCGTGGTGGACGCGATCACCGAGGGCGCCGAGCGGATGCTGGAGGTGATGCGCCGCGACTGCGGGATCGAGGGCTGGATCTCGTTCGGCACGCTGCTGGGCGCGGCCCGGCACGGCAAGGCGATCGGGCACGACTCCGACATCGACCTCTGCTACGTCTCCGAGCAGGAGACCCCGGCCGCCATGACGGTCGAGCTGTGGGGCATCGCCCGGGCGCTGCGCGAGGCGGGCATGAAGGTGGTCGAGAAGAGCGGCAGCTTCATCACGGTGATGGTCGCGACGCCGGACGGCGGCTCGACCGGCATCGACGTCTACACGACGTTCTTCCTCGACGGGAACTTCTACGAGACCGCCACGGTGCGCACCCCGCTGCCGCGCGAGGCCGTGCTGCCGCTGACCGAGATCGAGTTCGAGGGTCGGATGATGCCCGCGCCGGCGGATCCCGCCCGACTGATGGAGGTCTCCTACGGCCCCAACTGGCGGATCCCGGACCCCTCCTTCCAGCACCAGCCGAGCGCCGAGATCCACGACCGCTTCGACGAGTGGTTCGGCTCGCTGTTCCGGCAGCGCCGCGACTGGCGGGGGTTCAACCTGGACCAGGCCAAGGCCGACGTCGCGCCGTCCGACTTCGCGCACTGGGTGGGTGACCAGCTCGAGCCCGGCGTGCGCGTGGTCGACATCGGCTCGGGCAGCCTCGCCGACCTGCGCCTGCTCGCCGAGCGCGGCCACCCCGGCGTCGGCATGGACTACGCGCACCCGCCGCTGCGCCTGCGCCGGCTGCCCGAGCACGCCCGGATCGAGTGGGTCAACCTGCTCGACGCCCGCGACGTGCTCGCCCGCGGCGCCATCGCGGCCCGGTACGACGGCCCCCAGGTCGTCTACGCCCGCCAGGTCCTCGAGGCGCTGGACTCCGCGGCGACCGAGAACTTCTGGACGCTCACCGGCCTGGTCCTGCGCCGTGGCGGACGGCTGTACGTCGAGAGCGAGACCTGGCCCAAGGGCCGGGCGGGCCAGGTCCACCTGACCCGCGGAGGCGGCCGGATCCGGCCGCTGTCGCCGCGCACCGTCGCCGACGCCGCCCGCCGCGTGGGCGGGCGGGTCCTCAGCCAGCACGGAGTCGCCGACGGCGTACGGGCGCTGACGGGGAAGGCCCCGGCCACCTGGAGAATGGTGATCGACTTCCCCGCGCGTGCCCCTGAACGGAGTGAGAACAAGTGACCCGCACCCTGTACCTGCACGTGGGTTCGCCGAAGTCCGGGACGACGTACCTGCAGCGGATCCTCGACTCGAACCGCGACCGCCTCGCGCAGGCCGGCGTCCTGGTCGTCGGCGACCAGCACGTCGACCGCGTCCAGGCGGCACTGCAGGTGCGCGAGGACCCGCGCTGGAAGAAGCTGCCCGCCGCGCGCCAGGACATGTGGGGCACCCTCGTCGCCGCGATCAAGGGCTGGCAGGGCGACAGCGCCGTGCTCAGCTACGAGCTGTTCTCCGCCGCCTCGGCCGAGCAGGCCAAGCGCGCGCTCGCCGACCTCGGCGAGATCGACGTGCACGTCGTCATCACCGCCCGCGACCTGGCCCGCTCGGTCCCCTCGGCGTGGCAGGAGCGGCTGAAGTTCGGCCAGACCGCCGAGCTCGAGGAGTGGACCCCGACCGCGAACCGCAAGGAGTGGGGCTGGCTGACCACCGACCCGTCGGCGGTCGCGAAGCGCTGGGGCGCGACGCTGCCGGCCGACCACGTCCACGTCGTCACCGTCCCGCGGGTGCGCTCCGGTGACACCGAGCTGTGGGATCGTTTCGCAGCGGCGTGCGGGCTGACCGGCGTACCGGTCGACCTCGCGGTGCCGCGGGTCAACGAGTCGCTCGGTGCGGTCGAGGCGGAGCTGCTGCGCCGGGTCAACGGGCACCTGCGTGCGCCGCTGACGAACGACCGGGAGAAGTCGCGTTGGCTGCGCGACACGCTCGCGAACGGCATCCTCGCCGCCCAGGGCAACGAGCCGCTCGGCATGACCGACGCGCAGTACGCCGACGCCGCGGGGCGGGCCGACCGGGCCATCGACGCCATCGCGGGTGCCGGGTACGCCGTCCACGGCGACCCCGAGGACCTCCGCGCCACGCGCCCCGAGGGCCGGCTGCCCAGCGAGGTGAGCGAGGCCGAGGTGCTCGACGCCGCTCTCGGCACGATCGTCGACCTGCTCCTGCTGGTCCGCGAGCAGGGCCACGTGCTCGACGGCGCCCGCCGGCGTCGGCGTACCGACCGCTCGGCCAAGGGCGTCGTGCGCAACCTCGTGCAGGGCGCCACGGCGCCGTACGTCCGGCGTCGCGACGAGCAGCTGCACGACCGGCTGCAGGCCCTCGAGACCGAGGTCGTGAAGGATCGCGAGCTGCACCAGCGGGTCGCAGCGCTCAGCGACGTCGTGACCGAGCTGCTGCTGCCCGTTGACCTGCGCGACGGCGAGGTCACGGCGAAGGCGCTGCGCCGCTACCGGCGAGGCTCCCAGTGACGGCGGGCCGCTGATGGCGCCCGGCCGCCGTGATCTCCGGCGCGCGGTCCGCCGCAGCGCCGACGTGGCGGGGCTGCTCGAGGTGCGCGCCGACCGGCAGCTGGTCGCCCGGCTGGAGGAGGCCGTGCGCGAGAACGCCGGGCTCGGCGTACGGCTGGAGGCGCTGGTCGCGGAGCTGGAGCAGGCGATGGTCCCGCTCCTTGAGCGCGATGCCGAGCTGCGCGCCGAGCGGTGGGGCGAGCGATGAGGCGCGCGCCCCGGGTCGCGGCGATCACCATGGTGCGCAACGAGGGCGCCATGCTGCGGCGCTGGGTCGACCACTACGGCGGCGCGCTGGGCCACGACCACCTGCTCGTGCTCGACGACAGCTCCGACGACGGATCCACCGACCGGCTCGACTGCAAGGTCCAGCGGGTCAAGCCGATCACCGGGCACTTCGAGCGTGAGCGGATGCGGATCGTCAGCGACGCCGCCGCGAAGCTGCTGCGCAAGCACGACGCCGTCGTGTTCGCCGACGCCGACGAGTTCATCGTCGCCGACCCGGCGCGGTACGCCGGGATCCCCGACGCGGTCGCGGGCGCGGCCGGCCGGGCCGCCCTCGGCGTCCTGGGCCTGAACGTGGTGCACGACGCCGCCAGCGAGCCCGCGCTCGACCTGGCCCGGCCGCTGTTCGAGCAGCGCTCGCTGCTGAAGCTGATCCCGCTGCTGTGCAAGCCGTCGATCAAGCTGACGACCGGTCCGTGGGCCGCGGGATCGCACGGACTGCGCGGCAACACCTTCGCGATCGACCCCGGGCTCTTCATGTTCCACCTCAAGTTCGCCGACCGCGACCACCTGCTCCGCGTCGCCGACCACCGGCGGGCCATGGTCGCGCTGGACGGTCGCGCGGGGGAGACGAGCTGGCAGTTCTCCGGGGACGAGATGGTCGCGCTGCTCGACCGGATCACGGCCGGCCTGGGCGACCCCGGTGCGGTGCCGGAGCTGGAGCCGGACCCCGAGGAGCTCGCGCGGATCGTGCAGACCTTCGACAACGGGGTCACCCGCGCCACCGGCCGGCGTCAGGTGGTCGCGATGGAGCTCCGGCCGTTCCGGCGCATCCCGGAGCGCTTCTCCGGCGTGATCTGAGTCCGCACCCGAGCCGGAGTCGGCCGCTCCGCGCCGAATTCCAACCATGTAGTTCCGCGCCTCCCCTTCTCTGATGCCGAAGTGGCTGCTGTGATGGATGTTAAAGGTGTGCATCCATCGGGGTGTGCGCGCCGGAGACTGGGGTGGGAGAAGACGATGCGGATGGTGTCCGGCGTACGACGCGGACTGGTCGTGGTGGCGTTGGCGGTGGCCCTGCCGCTGACCCTCACGGGCTGCGGCAGCGACCCCGGGCGCGGAACGCTGCAGCTCGAGGGCGGCGGGGGCGCCTCGTCGTACCGGCCACCCAGGATCCGGATGGTCCAGGCCAACCTGCGCATCGGTACGCCGGTGCGCAAGTTCCAGGCCGACGTCCGTCACGTGCTGTCGACCCACCCCGACTTCGTGACCTACGACGAGGTCGCGCGACGCCACGACGGGGTGCTCGCCCCGGGCCCGTACCGGCTGTGGCGCCAGGGCGGCATCTACCGCGGTGAGGCCGCGGTCGCGTGGAACTCCGACCGCTGGCACCTGCGCGACCACGGCGTGACGATGCTGACCGACCGCACCGGCCGGGTCCCCGGCGCCCGCTACGCGTGGGGCCGTCGCTACGCGAACTGGGTGACCCTGCGCAGCAACGGCGGGCTGACCCTGTCGGTCATCGCCGCCCACTTCCCGCCCGACACCCGGATCACCCGCGGGCTGACCGCCCCGGCGGCCCGACGCCTCGGCAGACTGGCCGACCGGCTGGCCCACCGCGGCTCGGTCGTCGTCGGCGGCGACCTCAACGTGGGTTACAACTCGCCGTCGTACCCGCGGATGATCCTGCGGCGGCACGGCCTGATCGCGACGTACGACGCCCTCGAGCGCCGCCTGGTCACCTCGGGGCGCCACGTCACCATCGACTACGTGCTGGTGCGCGGCTTCGCGCGGTTCTCGCTGGGCGACCAGTTCAGCCTGGGCCTGAACTCCGACCACAACGCCGTCGGGGTCGACCTCGGCCCGCTGCCGGCCAGGATCGGGCCGAGCATGGTGCGCTTCGGCGACGGCACCGTGCTGAGCGACCCGTCCGGCCCGGTGCGCGACCGGCACGTGATCGTGCGGATGGCGCTCAAGGCGATCCGCAGCGCGAAGCCGGGAGCGGCCGTGCACCTGGCCGTCCGGGCGCTCGGCTCGCCCGCCGTCGTACGGTCCCTGCGGGCGGCGTACCGGCGCGGCGTGCACGTGCAGGTGATCAGCGGGTCGCGGAGCTCGCGCGGGTTCGCCCGCCTCGCCCGCCTGCTGGGCGGCGACGTGGGGTCGAAGAGCTGGGCGGTGTACCGGCCGGACGGGTTCGCGATGATGGCGCCGACGGTCCTGCTGGTGAGCCGGTCCGGCGCGACGCCGGCCTTCCGCCTGACCGCCCAGGCCTCGGTGGGCCGCGCGACCAACCGCGGGTGGCACCGGGCCTATCTCTCGACGACCAAGCAGCAGTACGACAACTCGTTCCGCTCGTTCTTCGCCGCCGCCCGGCGGTAGGGCGGACCGTCAGTCGACGGTGCGGGTCTGCTCGGCGACGGCCGTGGCCAGCGCCGCGGCCGCCGCACGGGCCCGCAGCCCGGGGTCGACGTCGGCCGGGTCGCACCCGGGCACGTCGACGGGGTCGAGGTCGGCGAGCTCACCCACGACCCGCACGCCCGAGCCTCGGACCCGCTCGACGGTGGCCGCGGTCTGCGCGCGGACCCAGTCCTCGACCGGGTAGCCCAGGCGTGGCTCGTCGCCGGCGAGGGCGGCGAGCGTGCGCTTGGCGATCAGGTGCTTGCGCAGCCGCCGCCCCTGCGCAGGGCCGATGCCGTCGGCCTCGAGGGCGGCGTTCAGCTCACGGAGGACCAGCGTCGAGGCGAGCCCCAGCGACTCGTTGCGCCGCGGCACGGGTACGCCGGGGTCCAGCGGCAACCCGGTCGCGGTCGCGAACCGCTCGAGCAGTACGCCGGCGGGTGCGCCGGGCGGGGGGAGCGTGACCAACGTGACGTGGTCGGCGCCGACCCGGCGTACCCACGCCTCCAGCATCCGGGCGAGGTGCTGCTGGCGCCAGAACGACCGGCCTGCGACGGAGGCGTCCGCGGGCACGGCGCCGGTGCCGGGTGCGGCCGCCTCGGCGGCGGCGCGGTAGTCCGCCCAGGTCCAGCTCCGGCCGTTCTGGACGGTCTCCTGCCACATCGAGACCAGGGTGCGGTTGAGGTCGCGAGCGGTGACCACGACGTCGATCGCGGCGTCGGGGAACGAGGCGAGGAGCCGGCGCGCCATGGGGTCGCGGATCGGGCCGAGGTACTCCATCGACACCACGGCGTCGCCCGTGTGGGCACCGATGGCCGAGGAGAGGGCGTGCCAGCGCTCGCCGGGACCCCCGCTGACCAGGTCGTGGACGGCGTCGGACTGGTCGCTCCAACGCCGTCCCGGGACCAGGACGCCGGCCCGGCCGAGGCCCGCCCGGTGGGCGAAGAGGGCAGCCTGCAGATAGCTGGTGCCCGACTTCATCGTGCCGACGTGCAGCACCACCCGGCGGGCCATGGTCGGACCGTCAGCCCTTGAGCGCGTAGTCCTTCAGCAGCGAGCGACCGATGATCATCTTCTGGATGTCGGAGGTGCCCTCGCCGATGAGCATGAACTTGACCTCGCGCATCAGGCGCTCGATCTCGTACTCCTTGGAGTAGCCGTAGCCGCCGTGGATCCGGAAGGAGTCCTCGACGACCTCGTTGGCGTACTCCGAGGCGACCATCTTGGCCATGCCGGCCTCGACGTCCATCCGCTTGCCGGTGTCCTTGAGGCGGGCGGCGCGGACCATCATCGAGTGCGCGACCTCGACCTTGGTGGCCATCTCGGCGAGGCGGAAGAGCACGGCCTGGTGGTCGGCGATGACCTTGCCGAACGTCTTGCGCTGCTGGGCGTAGGCGATGCCGAGCTCGAACCCGCGCCAGGCCAGGCCGCAGGCGCGGGCGGCCACGTTGACCCGACCGACCTCGACGCCGTCCATCATCTGGAAGAAGCCCTTGCCGGGCTCGCCACCGAGGATCTGGTCGGCGGAGATCTTGTGGTCCTCGAGGATGAGCTCGGTCGTCTCGACGCCCTTGTAGCCCATCTTGTCGATCTTGCCGGGGACGGTGACGCCCTGGGCGGTCTCGCCGAAGCCCGGCTCCTTCTCGACCAGGAAGGTGGTCATGTTCTTGTAGACCGACTCCGCGCCCTCGTCGGTCTTGGTCAGCAGCGCGACCAGGGTGGAGGTGCCACCGTTGGTCAGCCACATCTTCTGGCCGGTGATCGAGTAGCTGCCGTCGTCCTGCTTGGTGGCCTTGGTCGAGACCGCCGAGACGTCGGAGCCCAGGCCGGGCTCGGACATCGAGAACGCGCCGCGGACCTCGCCGGTCGCCATCTTCGGGAGGTACTTGGCCTTCTGCTCCTCGGTGCCGTGCTGCATGAGCAGGTAGGCCACGATGAAGTGCGTGTTGATGACACCCGAGACGCTCATCCAGCCGCGGGCGATCTCCTCGACCACCAGGGCGTAGGTCAGCAGGGACTCGCCCAGGCCGCCGAACTCCTCGGGGATGGTGAGGCCGAAGACGCCGAGCTCCTTGAGCCCGTCCACGATCTCCTGCGGGTAGGTGTCGGAGTGCTCGAGGTCCTGGGCGACCGGGATGATCTGCTCGTTCACGAACTGGCGAACGGCCTTCAGGATCTCGGTCTGGTCCTCGGTGAGGCCCTCGGTCTGGCACAGCGTCGGCATCTGGTCACCTTTCGGGTCATCGACCAATCAACCCGCGCACTCTACCCGTGGGTACGCCGCCGGGGTGTCCCTGCGGCCGCCCTCGGACTGCGGCATTCCCCACACTCCCGGCGTCCGTAGCATGCCGCCATGACCATCGACAGCGGCGAACCGAACGACCGCAAGCGCTCGCGGATGCGGACCGTTCTCGACGTGGACCAGACCATCGTGAAGCTGGACGAGACCGCCGACCGGCTCAACGACACGCTCGACACCTTCGCCGGGCTGCTCGTCGACTTCACCGCGGCCCTGCGCGAGTTCAACGCCTCGGTGGCCGGCTTCAACGGCAGCGTGGACGGGTTCGACGCGGTCGTGACCAAGGCCGACGGGATCCTGTCGCACGCCGACGGCCTGCTCGCCCCGCTGCTCGCCGGGCAGCAGCTCGGCGACCAGATCAAGGCCGCGAGCCAGGCGGCGGGGGCCGTCGCGGGGCAGGTGGCGGGTGCCGCCGTACGTCGCAGCGTGGCGGCCGGTCGCGGCCTCACCGCGCGTGCCGGGCAGAATGACCGCTCGTGAGCGAGACGGCCAGCAAGACCAACCCGGGCAACTTCTTCGAGGACTTCACCATCGGTCAGGTCATCGAGCACGCCACGCCGCGCACCGTCACCGAGGGTGACCGGGCGCTGTACGGCGCGCTCTACCCGACCCGGTTCGCGGTCCCCTCCTCCGCGGCCTTCGCCGCCTCGGTGGGCCTCGACCCGCACCCGGTCGAGGAGCTGATCGGCTTCCACATCGCCTTCGGCAAGACGGTGCCGGACATCTCGCTCAACGCCGTCGCGAACCTCGGCTACGCCGAGTGCCGGTTCCACCAGCCGATCGTGCCCGGGGACACGCTGTCGACCCGCTCCGAGGTGATCGGCCTCAAGCAGAACTCCAACGGGAAGTCGGGTGTCGTCTACGTCCGCTCCACGGCCACCAACCAGCGCGGCGAGGTCGCCCTGGAGTGGTGCCGCTGGGTGATGGTGCACAAGCGGGACGCCTCGGCCGACGCGCCGGAGACCGTGCTGCCCGAGCTCAAGCCGGCGCTGGCCGCGGAGGACCTGGTCGTCCCGGACGGGCTGGACTTCTCGGCGTACGACTTCACCGCGGCGGGGGAGCCGCACCGCTACGACGACTACGCGATCGGCGAGCGCATCGACCACGTCGACGGCGTCACCCTCAGCGACTCCGAGCACAAGATGGCGACCCGGCTCTGGCAGAACACCGCCAAGGTGCACTTCAACGTCGAGGCCCGGCCCGACGGCAACTGCCTGATCTACGGCGGTCACATCATCTCGATGGCGCGCGCGCTGTCCTTCAACGGCCTGGCCAACGCCCAGCTCGTGGTGGCCATCAACGCCGGGTCGCACGTGGCGCCGGCGTTCGCGGGCGACACCGTCTACGCCTGGTCGGAGGTGCTCGACAAGGCCGAGCTGTCCGACTCGGTCGGCGCGCTGCGACTGCGCCTGGTCGCGACCAAGGGGCGCGACGAGAGCACCACGCTGCGCGGCGAGGATGGCAAGTACGCCGCCGGCGTGCTGCTCGACCTCGACTACTGGGCGCTCATCCCGCGTTGACGTTGCGGATCACGTAGGTCACCCCGGCGTCGGCGGCGCGCTGGATCGGGTTGACCGCGACGCTGCGCGGGGCGTCCGCGCCCGCGGGCCAGTCGACCTTCACGTCGCCGGACTTCGGGTCGTTGGCGATCGCGATGATGTCGTTGATCGTCTTCTTCACGTACGCCGGGACGGGGCCGCCCTTGTGCGCCCCGCCCGCGACCGCGGCGCCGGTGACCTGCCCGTTCTTGACGGTGATGTCGACCGGGCCGACGAGCGGGCAGTAGCACAGGACCTGGAGCCGGTAGGTGTAGTCGGTGGGGGCGTAGGTCGGATAGGCGACCGGCTGCGTGGCGGGGGGCGCCGAGCTGGTCGCCGGGTCGGCGGCGACCTGGTTGTCGCTCCCGCAGGCGGAGAGGGCGACGAGGAGGCTCGCTGCCGCGGTGACGGCGAGGACGGGACGGTGCCTGGTGCTCATGCTTCCTCCGACGTTTGCAGGGGGCGGTCGGTTCCCGACGCGGGGCCGGCGGTCACGGCGGCGAAGTGCCGGGCGAGCGGCAGCAGGGCCAACACCAGGATCATCGGGATCACGAAGCCGAACCGGAGCTGATCGCTGCCGATCACCCCGGTGAGGACCGCCCCGATCAACGCGCCGACGTAGTTGAACTGGTTGAACCGCGCGATCACCGCGTCGATCCGGTCCCGGCCGGCATCGCCGCTCGCGCCGGCGATCTTGGCCGCGGCGGAGAAGCTCAGTGGCGCGACCACCGAGATGCCCGTGCCGACCACGGCGAAGCCGACCACCGCGAGCGGCCAGGTCGGCGCGGTGACGACGAGGGCCAGGCCGGCGCAGGCGACCACGGCGCCGACGCGCAGCACCGGGACCGCGCCGAACCGCGCGACCAGGCCGTCCCCGGCGAACCGGACCAGCAGGCTGGCCAGCAGGTAGGGGAGGGTGGCGAGGGCGAGCCATCGCGACGGCGCGGAGAAGACATCGTCCAGGTAGAGCGCGCCCCAGGTCTGGCTCGCCGTGTCGACCATGTAGAAGACGACCATGCCCAGGCCGACCAGCAGGATCGGCCGCCAGGGGATGACGACCGCCGCGGCGGTGACCGCCTCGGCGCCGACCGTGGCGCCGTGGTCGCGGGGGAGGAAGCGGAGGGCGGCGACGCCGAGGGGGAGCACGCCGACCCCGGCCGCGGCGGACAGCGGCAGCGCCGATGTGGACAGGGTCAACACCGTGCCGAGCACGCCGCCCAGGGTCCACGCGCCGTGGAAGGACGGCAGGATCGGCCGCCCGTAGCGGTGCTCCAGCGCGACCGCCTGCATGTTGGTCGCCGCGTCGACGGCACCGAGCGCCACCCCGTAGACGGCCACCCCGGCGGCGTACGCCCCGACCGCGGGAGCGGCCACCATCAGCGGCATCCCGATGCCGATGCCGACCAGGCCGAGGCGCAGGATGAGCGCGCTGTCGGCGCGGGCGGCGTACCTCTCGGCCAGGACGGACCCGAGCCCCGCCAGCAGCACCACCGCGAGCAGCGTCAGCGAGACCTGCAGCGCGGAGAAGCTCCACCGGTCCTTGATGTCGGGCAACCGGGTCGTGAGGCTGATGAACACGAAGCCCTGCGTCGCGAACGCCGCCGCGACCGCCAGCCGATACCGGTGAAGACCCACACGGCGGATCCTGGCACGGTTGACCCGTGGACAGCAGCGAACTGTGGATCGTCCGGCACGGCGCGACCGAGTGGAGCACCAACGGACGTCACACCTCGGTCACCGACCTCCCGCTCCTCCCCGAGGGCGAGGTCGGCGCCGCCGACCTCGCGCCGCGGCTGAAGGGGATCGGGTTCGCCCAGGTGCTGACCAGCCCGCTCGCGCGGGCCCGCACGACCGCAGCGCTCGCCGGTTTCCCCGACGCCGAGGTCGACGACGACCTCCTCGAGTGGCGCTACGGCGACCTCGAGGGACTCACCACGCCCCAGATCCGCGAGATGATGCCCGGCTGGACGATCTGGACCGGGCCCAACCCGGGCGGGGAGTCCGCCGAGCAGGTCGGCGAGCGGGTCGACCGCGTGATCGCCCGGGTCCGCGCCGTCGAGGGACGCACCCTGGTCTTCGCCCACGGTCACTGCCTGCGGGCCCTCGCCGCGCGCTGGCTGGGGCTGCCCGCGAGTGAGGGACGGCTGCTCAAGCTCGACACCTCGACCCTGTCCTGCCTGGGCTACGAGCGCGAGACACCGGTCGTCCTGCGCTGGAATGCTTGACGTCGGGCGCACCGCCCACCACGGTGGGGCCATGAGGTCGCCGTTGGTCGCCGGGTGCGTGCGTTGTGCCACGCCGGTGGTGCGGCTGGACGAGAACACCTGGTCCTGCCCCGAGCACGGTGAGATCGTCCCGCTCTGGCGGTCCGATGCGGCGTCGTACGACGCCCTCACGGCCCACCTGGAGCGCGCCGGCTCGTTCCCGACGTACCTGCCCTGGCCGCTGGGCCCGGGATGGACCGTGACGGACTTCGCGGTCGTCGCCAACCCGGCCAAGGCGCACGCCACGCTCACTTGCGTGACCGGCAGCAGCGCGCTGGACGGTCCGGTCGACGTGATCGTGATCAGCGAGGAGCCCGGCACCGGCCTGGGCGCCCGCGTCGCCGGCCTGGACAACGACGACCCCGGCGGCGAGGTCGGGCACGGCACCTCGCTGGTCAAGGTCCGGCTCGGCACCCACCCGGTCGGGCTGTGGCCGGTGTCGGTGAGCGGCACCCACGGCGAGTTGGACCGCTCGGTGCTTGCCGGGGAGGCCGAGGGCCGCTGGCTGTGGCTGGTGCTGCGCCCGGCGTCGGCGATCCTGCTGCTGCGCGACGACTGGATCCTGCGCGACGTGTCGGTCACCGGCCCGCAGCTGGTCACCCTGCCCTTCGGAGGACCGGCGCCGCAGTGGTGAGCCTCGTCCTGATGACCGAGGTCTTCGTGACCCTGTTCGTGATCATGGATCCCGTCGGCACGGTCCCGATCTTCCTCTCGCTCACCGCCGGCCGGTCGCCCGCGACCACGCGGCGCGCCGCCTGGCAGGCGGTCAGCGTGTCGCTGCTGGTGATCACCGCGTTCGCACTGGTCGGGCAGCAGATCCTCAGCTACCTGCACATCACGCTGCCCGCGCTCCAGGGCGCCGGCGGCCTGCTCCTGCTGCTCGTCGCCCTCGAGTTGCTCACCGGCAACGACCAGGAGCCGCAGCAGAACGGCGAGGTCAACGTGGCGCTGGTGCCGCTCGGCACGCCGCTGCTCGCCGGCCCCGGCGCGATCGTGGCCACCATGCTGTTCGTACGCCGCATCGACGGTGTCCCCGACGCTCTGGCGGTCGCGCTCGGGGTGCTCGGCGTGCACCTGGCCATCTGGCTGGCGATGCGGTTCTCGCTGCCGATCGCGCGGATCCTGCGCGACGGAGGGGTGCTGCTGGTGACCCGGATCGCGGGCCTGCTGCTCTCCGCGATCGCGGTGCAGATGGTGGCGGACTCGGTGCGGGCCTTCGTCCACCAGGGCTGACGGCTACTTGCGGCCCATGCTCTGCATCCGCTGCAGCACCGAGCGCGGCACCACGCGGGTGCCGGCGACGATGGCCTTGTAGCGCTTGGACGGGATCGACAGGGCCTTGCCGCTGTCGAAGTCGGCCAGCGCCTCGCGGACCAGCCGGTCGGGCTCCAGCCACAGCACCCGCGGCGCGCTCGCGTCGCGGTCGATGCCGAGCCGCTGGTGGAACTCGGTCTTCACGAAGCCCGGGCACAGCGTCATGACGTTGACCCCGGCAGCGGCGTACTCGTTGTGCGCCCAGGCGCCGAAGCTGTTCACCCACGCCTTCGCGGCGCTGTAGGTCCCGCGGGGCAGGAACGCGGCAACGCTGGAGACGTTGATGACGCCGCCGTGGCCGCGCCGGGTCATCCCGCCCAGCGCCGCGTGGGAGAGCCGGAGCACGGCCGTCACCAGCACGTCGTGCTGGGCGATCTCGAGCTCGACCGGGTTGTCCAGGAAGCGCTCCTTGAGCCCGAAGCCCGCGTTGTTGACCAGCAGGTCGATCGGGCGGTCGGCGTCGGCGAGGCGGTCCGCCACGGTCTGCAGCTGGGCCGGGTCGGTGAGGTCGGCCGAGAGGGTCTCCACGGCGACGCCGTACGACGCCCGCAGCTGCTCGGCCACCTCCTCCAGCCGCGCCACGTCGCGGGCCACGAGGACCAGGTCGTCGCCGCGGGCGGCGAGCTGGACGGCGAACTCGTGGCCGATGCCGGCGGTGGCTCCGGTGATCAGGTCGGTCGACATGCGGCCAAGTCAAGCAGGGATGCGGGCGCTGGCGGGGTGTGTCCGGCATGATGGGGGGCGATGTCCAAGAACCCCACCGTGCTCGCCGTCGCCAACCAGAAGGGCGGCGTCGCGAAGACCACGAGTGTCGCCTCCATCGGCGCGGCCATGGCCGAGGCCGGGCAGCGCGTCCTCCTGGTCGACCTCGACCCGCAGGCCTGCCTCACGTTCTCGCTGGGCATCGACCCCGAGGACCTCGAGCTCTCGGTCCACCAGGTGCTGACCAAGGGCATCCCCGTCACCGACGTGATCATCACCACCGAGGACGGCGTCGACCTGCTGCCGGCCACGATCGAGCTCGCCCGGGCCGAGGCCGACCTGCTGACCCGCACCGGCCGCGAGCACGTCCTGCGCGGGGTGGTCGAGGACCTGGCCGCGGCCGACGAGCACTACGACTGGGTCCTGCTGGACTGCCCGCCGTCGCTCGGTGTGCTCACCGTCGCCGCGCTCACGGCCGCGACCGGCGTACTCGTCCCGCTACAGTGCGAGACCCTGTCGCACCGTGGGGTCGGTCAGCTGCTCGACACCGTGCACGACGTACGCCGCTTCACCAACCGCGACCTCGAGGTCTGGGGTGTCCTGCCGACGCTGTACGACGGCCGCACCAACCACGCGCGGGCCGTGCTCGAGACGATCAGCGACACCTACAGCCTCGAGGTCATCGAGCCCCCGATCCCGAAGACGATCAAGTTCGCCGAGGCACCCGCCGCGGGGCGCTCGATCCTCGCCACCAGCCGCAGCAGCAAGGGCGCGGTCGCCTATCGCGAGGTGGCGGCCAACCTGATCGAGCGGGCAGGGCGTCGTGGCCGCCGGTAAGCGGGCCGCACGGCCGGAGCCGAAGCGGCGGGCCGTGCCCGCCAACGGCCGGCACCGCGCGGTCAAGCCGCGCTACGGCCGCATCGTCGCGGCCTCCGTCTCCGCCATCGTGACCCTGGTCGCGGTCGTGGGCGGGTTCGGCTGGCTGCCGCACAGCGGCCCGCCCTCGGCCGCCGCGGTCGCGCGGCAGGCGGCCGCCCAGGTGCAGCCCCCGGCCGCACCGGCCGGCACGCCGACGACCGGCACGACGCCGAGCACCACGCCCAGCACCACCCCCAGCACCACCCCGTCCTCCACCCCGAGCACGACCGCCCGCAAGACGGTCCCGACGACCGCGCTCCCCGCGGACTCCGGCCACGGCCGGCGGATCGTGTTCAGCCAGAGCGAGCAGCGCGTCTGGCTGGTGAACCACAACGACGGCGTACGCCGGACCTACCTGGTCTCGGGCAGCGTCACCGACAACCTGCACCCCGGCACCTACCAGGTCTACTCCCGCTCGCGCTGGGCCGTGGGCGTCGACGACTCGGGCACCATGCAGTACTTCGTGCGCTTCACGCACGGCCCGACCGGCGCGGCCATCGGCTTCCACTCCATCCCGCAGAAGTCCGGCGAGCCGCTGCAGACCGTCGCGCAGCTCGGCACCCCGCAGTCGCACGGCTGCATCCGGCAGGCGACGCCCGACGCCATCGCGCTGTGGGACTTCGCTCCCGACGGCACGACGGTCGTCGTCACCGCCTGAGTCGGCCCGGTCCGGAGAAAGGCGAACCGGCCCCGAGGCGAACCTCGAGGCCGGTCGGCGTCTGATCAGCTGGCGTCGGCAGCCGGCTTGGCGCCGCTGGGGCGGCGACGGCGGCGACGGGTGCCCGAGCCGGCCGGCTTCTCGCCCTCGGTGCGGGGGGCGGACGCGGCGGGCGAGCCCTCCCCACCGTCCTGGACCGGGGCACCGCTGCGGGTGCGGGTCCGGTTGCGGTCGCGGTTGCGCGGCGCCGACGTACGCTCGCGACCGCCGTCACGACCGCCATCGCGGCCACCGTCGCGCGACTCGCGCGGCTTGCGCTCGACCGGCGCCGGCGGGACGATGCGGCCCTTGGTGCCCTCCGGGATGCCCTGGTCGTGGAACAGGTGCGGGGAGGTGGAGTAGGTCTCGGTCGGCTCGTCGAACGGCAGGTCGAGGGCCTTGTTGATCATCTTCCAGCGGTGCACGTCGGTCGCGTCGACCAGCGTGATCGCGATGCCGGAGGCGCCGGCGCGGCCGGTGCGGCCGATCCGGTGGACGTAGGTCTTGTCGTCCTCGGGGCAGGTGTAGTTGATGACGTGGGAGACACCGGCGACGTCGATGCCACGGGCGGCGACGTCGGTGGCGACCAGGACCTGGATCTTGTCCTCACGGAACTTCGCCAGGGCCTTCTCGCGGGCCACCTGGGCCATGTCGCCGTGCAGCGCGCTGGCGCGGAAGCCGCGCTCGACGAGGTCGTCGGCCACCCGCTGCGCCTGGCGCTTGGTGCGGGTGAAGACCACGATCTTGCCGACGTCCTCGGCCTGGAGGATCCGGCCGATGATCTCGGGCTTGTCGAGGTCGTGGGCGAGGTAGATGAACTGGGCGGTGGCGGGCACCGTCGCGTTCTCGTACGACGACTCCGCGCGGATGTTCATCGGGTGCCGCATGTGCATCCGGGCCAGCGACACGATCGCGGCCGGCATGGTGGCCGAGAACAGCATGGTCTGGCGCGTCTCCGGGGTGAGCCGGAGCAGCTTCTCGACGTCGGGCAGGAAGCCGAGGTCGAGCATCTCGTCGGCCTCGTCGAGGACGAGCGCGTGCACGTGCGAGAGGTCGAGGACCTTGCGGTTGGCCAGGTCGATGAGGCGGCCGGGGGTGCCGACGACGATGTCGACGCCCGCCTCGAGGGCCTCGATCTGCGGCTCGTAGCCGACGCCGCCGTACACCGCGAGGGTGCGCAGGCCACGGTCGGCGGAGGCGAGGGTGATGTCGCTGAAGACCTGCAGCGCGAGCTCACGCGTCGGCGCGACGATGAGCGCCTGCGGCTTGCCCTGCGGGATCTCGGCGTAGTCGGGGTCGGTCGGCGCGACGCTGCGCTGGATCACGGGGATGCCGAACGCCAGCGTCTTGCCGGTGCCGGTGCGCGCCTGGCCGATCAGGTCGGTGCCCAGCAGGGCGACCGAGAGGGTCATCTCCTGGATCGCGAAGGGGTAGATGATCCCCTTGCGCTCCAGCGTGTCGCAGATCTGCGGCATGACGCCGAGCTCGCGGAAGGTCGGGGTGGTCTTCTCTTCAGTAGTCAGGGTCGTATCGCTCTCAGGAGTGTCGTCAGCCGGTCGGCAGGCGCCAAGGTTCGAAGCGGCTGACTCACACTCAGCCGCGCACATACGTGGGTCGGGGTGACCCGGGCGGGCGGCCCGATCGCTCTCTCGAGCGGCCCAGGCAGCTTCTCGCCGGTTTCGATGGTATCGGTACCCTGCGCGCATGCCTGAATCCAGCGGTCCGGAGGATGGTGCCGGCGGTCCGGGCATGCCCGAGGACCCGGCGTACCGGGCGGCGTTGCTGGACCTGCTGGGCGCGGTCGCCTACGGCGAGATCTCCGCGTTCGAGCGGATGGCGGACGACTCGCGGCTGGCACCGACCCTGGAGGACAAGGTCGCCCTCGCGACCATGGCGAGCACCGAGTTCGGCAAGGTGGCGCGGCTGCACCAGCGGATCCGCGACCTCGGGGGAGACCCGTTCGCCGCGATGGCGCCGTTCCGCTCGCCGATCGACGACTTCCACGCCCACACCGCGCCCCGGGACTGGTTCGAGGGCCTGGTCAAGGCGTACGTCGGCGACGGGCTGGTCGACGACTTCTACCGCGAGATCGCGGCGACCCTTGATCCCCAGACCCGCGAGCTGATCCTGACCTCGATGCAGGAGGGGCCGCACGCAGCCTTCGTAGTGGCGCGCGCCCGGGCCGGGATCGAGGCCGATCCGCGGCTCGGCGGGCGGCTCGCGCTGTGGTCGCGCCGGCTGATGGCCGAGGCGCTGACCCAGGCCCAGCGGGTCGCCGCGGAGCGCGAGTCGCTCACGGCGTTCCTGGTGGGCGGGGCCGCCGGCGTACCGGCCTGGGACCTGGTGGAGATCGGCCGGATGTTCGGCCGGCTCAGCGACCGCCACGCGGAGCGGATGCGGCGACTGGGTCTGCAGCCGTAGCGGGCGTCGAGGGCGTCCAGCCCGGAGGCCCGAAGACGTAGTCGGCGCGCTCCCGCCAGCTCGAGGTCGACCGGACGCTGCGGATGATCCGCGCGTAGTCGCCGTACTGCAGCTTGAGCATGTTGTAGGTGTCGACCGGCTTGGTGAGCCCATACGTCGGCCGCTGGATCTCGGCCTGGAAGGTGCCGAACATGCGGTCCCAGATGATGAGGATGCCCGCGTAGTTCTTGTCCAGGTAGATCGGGTCCGAGCCGTGGTGGACGCGGTGGTGCGACGGGGTGTTGAAGATCAGCTCGATCGGGCGGGGAAGCTTGTCGATCTGCTCGGTGTGGGTGAAGAACTGCCAGATCAGGTTGATCGAGAACGCCAGGTAGAGGGTCCACGGCGCGAAGCCGAGCAGCGGCAGCGGCAGGAAGAAGACGGCGTCGAACCACGGGTTCCACTTCTGCCGCAGGGCCGTGCCGAAGTTCATGTACTCCGAGGAGTGGTGCGCCTGGTGGGCGGCCCAGCCGAGGTTCACCCGGTGCACGAAGCGGTGCACGGTGTAGAAGCACAGGTCGAGGCCGGCGATCACGAGGACCCAGTACCACCACCTGTCGGTCGGCAGGTGCCACGGCGCGAGGTGGTCGTAGGCCCAGACGAACATGAAGAACGAGGCGATCTTGAAGCCGGTCGTGAACACGAGCGAGATCGCGCCCATCCCGATGCTCGTCCCGGCGTCCTTGGCGTTGTAGCCGGTCGACTCGTCGTGGTCCAGCCACTTCAGTGCCGCCAGCTCGAGGGCGATGCTGAGCAGGAAGAAGGGGATCGCATAGGTCAGCGGGTTCTTCCAGGGGTCCAGCAGTTCGTGCATCGGTCGTCCTCGGGGCGGTCGATGGGATGTGACTTGACGGTAAGTTACCACGAAGTCACATCGCGCGCTAGGCTGCTCCCGTGACCAGGGCGAAGACGGGTGGACGCACCGGGACCAAGGGCGTGGCCCGGGCCGACCGGGAGGCGCAGATCCTCACCGTCGCCGGCGAGGTCTTCGCGGAGCGCGGCGCCGCGCTCGCTTCGGTCGCCGAGATCGCCGAGCGCGCGGGCATCTCCAAGCCGCTCATCTACAACTACTTCGGATCCCGCGAGGGCCTGTTGTCGGCGTGTCTGGCACACGCCGCCGAGGTGATCGTCGCCGAGATCGAGCGCTCCGCAGGGCTGGGCGAGGTCGGCCTGGAGCGGGCGCTCGTGACGCTCGACGGCATCTTCGTCTCGCTCGCGGACCGGCCCTGGATCTGGACCCTCGTCAACGACCCCACGCTGGGGTCGGTCAGCGAGGTGGCCGACGTGCTGGCGCCGTACCGCCGCAAGGTCGAGGCGCTCGCGGTGGACGGCGTCTCCGAGCTGATGCGGCTCGCGGGCGACGACGACGAGGACGACGTGTCCGCCCTGGTCGCGGTGTGGAGCAGCGTCTTCGACGCGCTCGTCACGTGGTGGGCCGAGCATCCCGGCACGACCGCCGAGGAGATGAGTGCGCGCTGCGCGCGCCTGTTCGGGGCGGTCTTCGGCGCGATCCTCGCCTCCGCCGAGCCGGTCAGCGAATGACGGTGGCGGCCAGGGCCGTCAGGACCAGCAGCCCGACCCCGGCGGCGAAGACCATCCCGCCGGTGAAGCCCGGCATCGCCGCGCCGGTCCGCACCGCCACCTCGGTACGCCGCCACCGCAGGTAGGCCTGGCTGACCGCGACGGCGGCCAGCACCAGGGCGATGGCGGACAGCGTCACGCTCACCCAGGTGGGGAAGCCGAGGGCCGGCGCATGCACCGCGATGGCGCCGCCGGTGAGCGCCAGCGCCGTACGGATCCAGGCCAGGAAGGTCCGCTCGTTGGCGAGCGAGAACCGGGGGTCGGGGTCCGTGCCGCGGTCGTAGACGTCGCGGGGGAGGCGCGGTGGCACGGCGACAGCATGCCACCCCCCGCGCATCCGAGAGGGGCTCGCTCGGTGGGTGCTGCCGGATCCGGCCCGTCCCGGCGTCTAGGGTTGCGAGACGACAGCCCCCACCCTTTCACCAGGAGCAGTTCACGTGGCAGCGATCGAAGCCGTCGGAGCCCGCGAGATCCTCGATTCGCGCGGCAACCCCACCGTCGAGGTCGAGGTCCTCCTCGACGACGGGTCCTTCGCCCGGGCCATGGTGCCCAGTGGTGCCTCCACCGGCGCGTTCGAGGCCGTCGAGCTGCGCGACGCCGGCGACCGGTACGCCGGCAAGGGCGTCCAGAAGGCCGTCGACGCGGTGATCCACCGGCTCGGCCCGGCGCTCGAGGGCCTCGACGCCACCGACCAGCGGCTGATCGACCAGACCATGCTCGACCTGGACGGCACCCCGAACAAGGCCGAGATCGGCGCCAACGCGATCCTCGGCGTCTCGCTCGCGGTCGCCCGCGCAGCGGCCGACTCCGCCGACCTCCCGCTCTACCGGTACGTCGGCGGCCCGAACGCCCACGTCCTGCCGGTGCCGATGATGAACATCCTCAACGGTGGCGCGCACGCCGACACCAATGTGGACATCCAGGAGTTCATGGTCGCCCCGATCGGCGCCCCGAGCTTCCGGGAGGCCCTGCGGATGGGTGCGGAGGTCTACCACGCGCTCAAGGCGGTGCTGAAGGACCGCGGCCTGTCCACCGGCGTCGGCGACGAGGGCGGCTTCGCCCCGGACCTGGAGTCCAACCGCGCCGCGCTCGACCTGATCGCGGAGGCCGTGGGCAAGGCCGGCTACCGGCTGGGCGAGGACGTCGTGCTCGCGCTCGACGTGGCCGCCACGGAGTTCTGCGAGAACGGCTCCTACACCTTCGAGGGCGCGCAGAAGTCGGCCGACGAGATGATCGCCTACTACGCCGACCTCGTCGCGAACTACCCGATCGTGTCCATCGAGGACCCCCTCGACGAGGAGGACTGGGACGGCTGGAAGGCCATCACCGACCAGCTCGGCGACAAGACCCAGCTCGTCGGCGACGACCTGTTCGTCACCAACGTCGAGCGGCTGCGCCGCGGCATCGCCGGCGGTCAGGCCAACGCGATGCTGGTCAAGGTCAACCAGATCGGCTCGCTCACCGAGACCCTCGACGCCGTCGAGCTCGCCCACCGCAGCGGCATGCGCAACATGATGAGCCACCGCTCGGGCGAGACCGAGGACACCACCATCGCCGACCTCGCGGTGGCGACGAACTGCGGCCAGATCAAGACCGGCGCCCCGGCCCGGTCCGAGCGGGTGGCGAAGTACAACCAGCTGCTCCGCATCGAGGACGAGCTCGGAGACGCCGCCGTGTACGCCGGCGCGTCGGCCTTCCCGCGCTACCAGGGCTGATCCGGAGGAGACCCACCATGGCCGATCCGCGTCGCACCAGCCGCAAGCCGGGACGTCCTGCCAACGGACGCACCAGCCCGGCCGCTGCGGCCCGGTCGGCCGAGGCGGTCGCGCGCCGTGACGCCCAGCGGGAGAAGCTGGCGGCCCGCGCGAAGGCGGTCGCGGAGGACAAGCAGCGCACCCGGCTCACCAGCCGGGCCGCGATCCTCGTGCTCGTCCTGGCGGTCCTGGCGGTCTCCTACGCGTCCTCGCTGCGGGCCTACCTGCAGCAGCGCAGCCAGACCGACCAGACGCTGAGCCACATCGCCGCGACCAACGCCGCGATCGCCGCGGGCGAGCAGGAGCGCCAGCGGCTGCACGACCCGGCGTACATCGCGCAGCAGGCGAAGTCGCGCTTCGGCTACGTGCAGCGCGGCGAGACGCCGTACGTCGTGGTCGACGGCAACGGCAAGCCGCTGGACGGGACCACCCAGCTCTCGGACCCGTCGACGGTCGGCAAGCCCACGACGCCGACCTGGTACTCCACCGCCTGGGCGTCGATGAAGGTCGCCGGTGACCCGCCGACCACCATCCCCGCACCCGAGGACGGCACCATCACGGCGCCGAAGGGATCGGCTGCGCAGTGAACGACTTCGCCGGCCCCTTCACGGCCGACGACGAGGCGGCCGTCGCGGCCCAGCTCGGCCGTGAGTCCCGGGGCGTGCACGCGGTCGGGCACCGCTGCCCGTGCGGCAACCCCGACGTCGTCGTCACCGAGCCCCGCCTCCCCAGCGGTACGCCGTTCCCGACCACCTACTACCTCACCTGCCCGCGGGTGAACTCCCTGATCGGCACCCTGGAGCAGTCCGGGCTGATGCGCGAGATGCAGGACCGGCTCGGCACCGACGAGGAGCTCGCGGCGGCGTACCGGGCGGCCCACGAGTCCTACCTCCGCGACCGTGCCGAGGTCGGCGCGGCGCACGATCTGGAGGTGCCCGAGATCGAGGGCATCTCGGCCGGCGGGATGCCGGACCGGGTCAAGTGCATCCACGTCCTCGTGGCGCACGCGCTGGCCGCCGGGCCGGGCGTCAACCCGCTGGGCGACGAGGCCCTCGAGCTGCTCGGCGAGTGGTGGAGCAAGGGTCCCTGCGTCTCGCCCGGCGAAGCCGCGGCGTTGGTCGAGTGACGTGAGCGAGGAACGAGCGAGCGTCGTATCGAGGCCCGCGCCCGTCGCCGCGATCGACTGCGGCACCAACACCATCAAGCTCCTGATCGGCTCGCTGCCCGAGGTGTCGGTCCGGGAGAGCCGGATGGTGCGGCTCGGCCAGGGTGTCGACGCCACCGGACGGCTGGCCGAGGAGGCTCTGGTCCGGGTGTTCGCGGCGATCGACGAGTACGCCGTCCTGATCCGCGACGCCGGCGTGGAGCGGATCCGCTTCTGCGCGACCTCCGCCACCCGCGACGCCTCGAACGCCTCGGTGTTCACCGCCGGGGTGCAGGAGCGGCTCGGCATCACCCCCGAGGTCCTCTCCGGCGAGGAGGAGGCGCGGCTCGCGTTCGCGGGCGCCGTCCGCGGCCTGCCGGACCTCGCCACCCCGGTCATGGTCATCGACATCGGCGGTGGATCCACCGAGCTGATCCTCGGTACGCCGGCGGGCGGCCCGGACCGCGCGCACTCGATGAACATCGGGTCGGTGCGGCTGCACGAGCGCCGTCTCGGCGGCGACCCGCCCTCAGCCGAGCAGATCGCCGCCTGCGTCGCCGACATCGACGCGGCCCTCGACACCTGCCCGGTGGACCCGGCCGACGCGGCGTCGATCGTCGGCGTGGCCGGCACGATCACGACCATCGCGGCGGGCACGCTCGGCCTGGCGACGTACGACCGCGATGCGATCGACCGCCAGGTGCTCGCCGTCGCCGACGTCCAGCGTCAGGTCGACGAGCTGGTCGCGATGACGGTGGCGGAGCGGCTCGCGCTCGGGTGGATGCACCCGGGCCGCGCGGACGTGATCGACGCGGGCGCGCTGGTGCTGTCGCGGATCCTGCGGCGCTCGCCGCTGCCGACCCTGACCGTCGCCGAGACCGACATCCTCGACGGCATCGCCTGGTCCATGATGGGCGCGTGACCTCCGACCTGTACGCCGTCACCGTGCTCGGCCACGACCGGCCCGGCATCATCGCCGCCACGACCGCCGGCCTGGCCGGCCTGGGGCTCAACGTCGAGGACTCGACGATGACCCTGCTGCGCGGGCACTTCTCGATGATGCTGCTGTGTCGCGGCGAGGTGGCCGCCGCCGACATCGAGGCGGCTCTGGCGGCGCTCGCGGCCGATGGTGCGCTCGACGTGGCGGTACGCCCGGTGACCGACGACCCTGCCCTCGCCACGCCCGGATCGCCGTGGGTCCTCACCGTCCACGGCGGCGACCGGCCCGGGATCGTGTCCGAGGTCGTCGGCGAGGTCGCCGCGGTCGGCGGCAACATCACCGACCTCACCACCCGTCTGGCCGGGGAGCTCTACCTGCTGGTCGCCGAGATCGACCTGCCGGCCTCGGTCGACGCGCAGGCCCTGGAGGACGCCGTCCGGGCGGCTGCGGGACGGGTCGGCGTCACCGCGACGCTGCGCCCCGTCGAGGCCGACGACCTGTGAGTGACAGGCTCGCGGCCTGGACGGAGGCCGAGCTCGGCGTGGAAGGCCGGGTGCGCGACGTCGTACGCGCTCCTGCCGAGGTCCTCTCGATCCGGGGCGCCGACGTCGACCCCACCGACCCCGACATCGTCCAGCTGGCGGCCGACCTGGTGGCGACCCAGCGGGTCAGCCCCGGCTGCGTCGGCCTCGCCGCGAACCAGATCGGCGTCTCCGCGCGGGTGTTCAGTGTCGACGTCTCCGACCACCCCAAGGCCCGCACCCGGCACGGCATGTTCGTGCTCTGCAACGCCGAGGTCGTCAGCGCCTCGCGCAACGAGAAGGCCCGCGAGGGCTGCATGAGCGTCCCCGATCTCACCGGCGACGTGAAGCGAGGGTCGCGGCTGACCGTCAAGGGCCAGCTGCCCGGCACGGGGGAGTGGGTCGAGGTCGAGACCGACGCCTTCGAGGCCCGGGCGCTGCAGCACGAGATCGACCACACCGACGGATTCCTGTTCCTGGACCGGGTGGCGGGCGCGCACGCGATCTTCGCGCGCCAGACGTACTTATGAGGGTGGCAGAGTGAGCCGCACGCCCCCGTATCCCAACCGGCAGAGGAAGCTGTCTTAAAAACAGCGCAGTCTGGGTTCGAGTCCCAGCGGGGGCACATGGCCGAACCGCACCGCCACCACCACGCCGAGCACCACGACGACCTCTCCCTGGAGGAGAAGCGCGCGAACCTCACCGCGCACGTCTGGGACGAGAGGTACGCCGGCAGCGACCGGGTCTGGTCCGGCAATCCCAACGCGCGGCTCGTCGAGCAGGCGTCCGACCTGGCGCCGGGAAGCGCCCTCGACGTGGCCTGCGGCGAGGGCGGCGACGCGATCTGGCTGGCCGAGCGCGGCTGGGACGTGACCGCGGTCGACGTCTCTCCTGTCGCGCTCGGGAAGGTGCGCGAGCACGCGGCTGCGCGCGGAGTCCGCGTCACGACGGCGATCTGGGACGCCCTGGGCGAAGCCGTCCCGGGCGCACCGGGCGCCTTCGACCTGGTGACGGTCAGCTTCCTGCACGTCCCGGCGGAGGACTTCGCCGGGATCTACCGGCGGATCGGCGCCGCGGTCGCGCCGGGAGGCCGGCTGCTCGTCACCGCACACCACCCGCACGATGTCGAGTCCGGCGTGCGGCGCCCGCACGGCGACGGGCTGCTGTTCGAGCCCGACCGGGTGCTGACGACGCTCGGGGCGCCGGGCGATGGCTGGGAGGTCGAGGTCGCCGACACCCCGGAGCGGGTGCAGGACGGTCCCGACGGGCCGGTGCAGGTGCGGGACACCGTCGTACGCCTGCGGCGGTCGTGATCGCGGGAACGCGGAGCGATCCCCGTACGTTGACCATGGTGAGCCCTAGACTGGCTCGCACAACCCTGGCCGTCCCCTGGAGGAGACCATGCAGAGCAACAACCCGGTGTTCCGGCGCTCGGACGAGTTCAAAGCCGGCAACGCGTACGGCAACCCCACCTACGCCGGCAACGGCGCGCCCTACCAGGGCTTCGGCGAGCAGCCGACCTACAACCAGTACGGCACCCCCACGCACACGCCGTACGGCGGGACGCAGGCCGACCAGGGCCGGATGACCATCGACTCGGTCGTCCAGAGCACCGCCCTGACGCTGCTGGTCACCATCGTCGCGGCGGCGATCACCTGGGTGGTCACCCCGGCGGTCGACTCCTACACCGGCGAGGTCCCGCGGGCCCTCATCGCCGCGTCCGTCATCGGCTCCGGCCTGGCGTTCGTGCTGTCGATGGTCAACTCCTTCAAGCGGGTCGTCAGCCCCGCCCTGGTGCTGGCCTTCGCGGCCGCCGAGGGCGTCGCGCTCGGCGCGGTGAGCGAGTACTTCAACACCTACGCGCCCGGCGTCGTCATCCAGGCGGTCCTCGGCACGTTCGCCGCGTTCGGCGGCACCCTCGCGGTCTACAAGTTCATGAACATCAAGGTCGGTGACAAGTTCCGTCACGGCGTCATGGCCGCGATGTGGGGCATGGTCGGCCTGAGTATCATGGAGGTCGTGCTGAACATGTTCGGCGCCGGCCTCGGCCTGTTCGACAGTGGCGCGATCGGCATCCTGTTCGCCGTCGCGGGCCTGGTGCTCGGTGTGTTCATGCTGATCCTGGACTTCGACTTCGTCGAGCAGGGCGTCCGCAACGGTCTGCCGCGGCGTGAGTCGTGGCGTGCGTCGTTCGCGCTGCTGGTCAGCCTGGTCTGGATCTACACCAACCTGCTGCGCATCCTCGCCTCGCTGCAGAGGAACTGACCCCGCTCGCACGAACGCCCGGTCCCGACACTGTCGGGGCCGGGCGTTCTGCATGACCGGACCTACTCGGTGGCCTCCGGGGCCTCGCCGACGACCTGGGCGCGCCGCTGGCGGTGCCGCAGCTCCACCCAGAGCCCGCGTACGCCGGCCCGCCGGCCGCCGATCTCGGTGCCGTCCAGCTCGGTACCCGGCTGGCGCACGGCCTGCACGGCCGCGCGGGTGATGGGCAGCACGCCCTCGCCGCGGTATGCCGCCAGCACGGACTCGGTCTCGGGCTGCTCGCCGAGCGATGCCAGCAGCGACGGGATCAGCACGTGGGCGAGGGCGCGATAGCCCTCGGCCGACGGGTGGAAGTGGTCGGGGCCGAAGAAGAGCGCGGGCGCCGCCGCGAACTCCGGTCCGAGCAGCGAGCCGATCGACACCGTCCGGCCGCCGCCCTCGACCACGGCGATGGTCTGCGCGGCCGCGAGCCGGCGCGACCAGGACCGCGCGACCTGGCGCAGCGGCGGGGCGATCGGCTGGACCGTCCCGAGGTCGGGGCAGGTGGCCACGACGACGTGCGCACCGGCCGCGCGGAAGCGGCGTACGGCCTCGGAGAGGTGGCGCACCGACTGCGACGGCGAGACCGTGTGGGTCACGTCGTTGCCGCCGATGATGATGACGACGAGCTCCGGCTCGATGGGCAGCGCCCGATCGACCTGCTTGCCCAGATCCGAGGAGCGCGCCCCGACCACGCAGAACTCGCGCAGATACACGCGGCGGTCGGCGTGCTCGGCGACCGCGCTCGCGATCAGTGCACCGGTGGTCTCCTCGACCCGCTCCACCCCGTAGCCGCAGGCGATCGAGTCGCCGAGCAGCGCGATCCGGATCGCCGGCCCGGGCCGGCCACGGCCGTACCAACCGCTCGAGTCCGGCGGCGGGTCCTCACGGACCGGCCCGATCACCTTCCGGGCGAGCTTCGCCTCCCCGACCAGGACCCCGTAGAGCCCCGCGCCGACGACGGACAGCCCACCGCCCCCGTACAGGGCGGCGGACGCCAGCTTCCGTGCCGCCCCAGCCTTGGTCACGGGGCAACTTTACGGACCGCCCACTAGGTTGAGGGCATGGAGTACGTCGAGTCTGTCCTGGACCTGATCGGCCACACCCCGCTGGTGCGCCTCGACCGCAGCTTGGACGCGGACGGCAGGGACGGCCCGCTGGTGCTGGCGAAGGTGGAGTACCTCAACCCGGGCGGCTCGGTGAAGGACCGGATCGCGAGCCGGATGATCGACGCTGCGGAGGCGTCCGGCGCGCTGCAGCCGGGCGGCACGATCGTCGAGCCGACGTCGGGCAACACCGGTGTCGGCCTGGCGATGGTGGCCCAGCAGCGCGGCTACAAGTGCATCTTCGTGTGCCCGGACAAGGTCAGCGAGGACAAGCGCAACGTCCTCAAGGCGTACGGCGCCGAGGTCGTCGTCTGCCCGACCGCCGTGGCTCCCGAGCACCCCGACAGCTACTACAACGTCTCCGACCGGCTGGCCGGCCAGCCCGGCGCGTGGAAGCCCGACCAGTACTCCAACCCGAACAACCCGCGCTCGCACTACGAGGAGACCGGTCCGGAGATCTGGCAGCAGACCGGGGGGAGGATCACCCACTTCGTGACCGGCATGGGCACCGGCGGCACGATCAGCGGCGTCGGCCGCTACCTCAAGGAGCAGAACCCCGACATCCAGGTCATCGGCGCCGACCCGGCCGGCAGCGTCTACTCCGGCGGCACCGGCCGCCCGTACCTGGTCGAGGGCGTCGGTGAGGACTTCTGGCCGGAGACCTACGACCGCTCCGTCGCCGACCGGGTCATCGAGGTCTCCGACGCCGACTCCTTCGCCTACACCCGCCGGCTGGCCCGCGAGGAGGCCCTCCTGGTCGGTGGCTCGAGCGGCATGGCGGCGTACGCCGCGAAGCAGCTGGCCGCCGAGCTGGCGGCCGAGGGTCGCACCGACGCGGTGATCGTGGTGCTGCTGCCCGACAGCGGCCGCGGCTACCTGAGCAAGGTGTTCAACGACGACTGGCTCGCGCAGTACGGCTTCGCCACCGGCGGGGAGCAGGCGTCGCAGACCGTCGGGGAGGTGCTGCGCACCAAGTCCCGCGGGCTGCCGGCCCTGGTCCACACCCACCCCACCGAGACCATCGCCGAGGCCATCTCGATCCTGCAGGAGTACGGCGTGTCCCAGATGCCCGTCGTGCGTGCCGAGCCGCCGATCGTGGCGGCCGAGGTCGCCGGGTCCGTCTCCGAGCGCGCCCTCCTCGACGCCCTGTACGCCGGCAAGGCCCGCCTCGCCGACTCCGTCGAGCAGCACATGTCCGAGCCGCTGCCGACGATCGGCTCCACGGAGGCAGCGACCGACGCGGTGGTGATGCTGGAGAACGCCGACGCGGTGCTCGTCCACGAGGACGGCAAGCCCGTCGGCGTACTCACCCGGCAGGACCTGCTGGCCTTCCTCGCCAAGGGGTGAGGCGATGATCCGGGAGGCGACGCCGGCCGACGTCCCCGAGGTGCTCGGCCTGATCCGGGCCCTCGCCACCTACGAGCGCGAGCCGGACGCGGTCGTCACGACCGAGGCCGACCTGCACCGGTGGGTGTTCGGCGAGGACGCGGTCGCCTCGGTCCTCGTGGCCGAGGACGAGGGGCGCGTCGTCGGCATCGCCCTGTGGTTCCGCAGCTACTCGACGTGGACCGGGCAGCCGGGGATCTACCTCGAGGACCTGTTCGTCGAGCCCGAGCACCGCGGCAGCGGGCTGGGCAAGCAGCTGCTGGCGGCGCTGGCCCGGATCGCCGTCGAGCGCGGCTACCCGCGCGTGGAGTGGGCGGTCCTCGACTGGAACCAGCCGTCGATCGACTTCTACGACGCCCTCGGCGCCCGTCCGCAGGACGACTGGAAGACCTACCGGCTCGCCGGCGACGCCCTCGCGGCGCTCGGCGGCTGAGGGCCTGCCTCAGCGCAGGTGGTCGGTGAGCGTGCCGTGCTCGCCGAACAGCCGCGCGCTCCACTGCGCCAGCAGCTCGGTGTCGTCGTGATCGTCGGGGTGGAAGCCGTCGCGGCGGTAGTCGCGCAGCCGGTCGATGACGTCGCGCTCCAGGAAGGGTGAGTGGCGCAGGGCGGCGATGCTGCGTGCCAGCCGCACCGGGTGGTACGCCGCCCGATCGCGCAGCAGCGAGAGACAGGTCGCGACGAACACCAGGCCGAGCAGGCCGACGGTCTGGATGGTGAACCCGAGGCGGCGTACCCGCTCCGAGCCGCCGACCGCGCGGAACACGTCGAACGCCACGGCCTTGTGCTCGGTCTCCTCCAGCGCGTGCCAGAGCAGGATGTTGCGGACCTCGGTCTCGCCGAGCAGCCGCTGGGCCTCCGGCTTGTCGAGCAGCGCCGAGGCGATCGTCGCGGTGTAGTGCTCGAGCGCGGCCGTGTAGGACAGGCACAGGATCGCGGGCGCCCGCCTCGTCGCGTCCGCGAGGGCCCACTTCACGAACCGGGAGACCCGGTGGGTCGGGTAGCCCATCTCCTGCAGGCGGCGGTTGAGCTCGCGGTGCTCGCGCCCGTGGGTGACCTCCTGGCCGATGAAGCCGCGCACCTGCTCGGCCAGCACCGGGTCGGTGATGCGATCGGCGTAGTGCCGCACGGACCGGACGAAGAAGTCCTCGCCGGGCGGGAAGGTCGCCGACAGGACGGCCACGATGTGGCTCATCACCAGGTCGCCGTCGACGTAGTGCTTGCGCAGGGATCCGGCCGGGTAGTCGAACCCGATCCGGCGTACGTGCAGGTCGCGGGGAGCCGCCATGGGATCGAGGGTAGCCCCGGGCCGCGCTCAGTCCGGGGGAGTGAGGTAGCGGCAGACGTGGTGGACGTCGAAGCCGAGCCCGTCGTACAGGGCGCGCGCCGGGGCGTTCGCCGTCTCGACGTGCAGCCAGGCCGTCACCGCGCCGCGCTCCGCGCCCCACTCGAGCAGCTCGGCCATCAGCGCCGTCGCGTGCCCGCGCCGGCGGTGGCCCGGATCCACCGTCAGTCCGTGGATGCCGATCCAGTCGCCGTCCACGGTCGCCTCGGCCTCGGCCACCGGGTCGCAGCCGTTGCCGATGCTCGCCACGGCGCGCTCCCCGGTGACGGCGAGGTCGACCGCCACTGCGGCGGGACCGAGCGAGCGTCGTACCCGCGCGACCGAGGCCATCCGCAGCTCCGCCTCACCGGTGGGGTCCTCCTGCCACCCCAGGCCGCGCACCCCGGCCTCGAGGTCGCCGTCGGCCTCGACCTGGAGGTACGCCGGACGGCCGAACCCGCCGTAGAGGTCGCTCACCTGCCGACAGGCCTCGGCGAGCGGCATCCCCGGATCACCCATCGCCAGGCACGAGTTGGCGCGGCGGCGGGGACGGCCGACGGGTGCCGGGTCGTGGCGCAGCACCCACTCGCCGATCGGCACGGTCAGCACCCGCTCCCACAGGCCCGCGGTGCGCAGCTCGCTGTCGCGCGCCGAGATCCGCGTCCTCACCGACGGCCGCGGCGGCACCGGCTTGCCCGACACGATCAGCGCGAGCGGGATCGACACCGCGGGACCGTCCTCGGGCTGGACGGTGCAGCCCTCCGCGTCCCAGGCCACGCAGACCCCGAGCACGTCGGTGAGCGCCGGCCCGCCGCTCGGCCCGGTCTCGCCCGGCACCAGCCGCCGCACGACGATCCGCCGGCCGACGACGTGCGGGCCGAGCAGGTGTCGTCCCGTATCCCGTGGGTCGGCGCCGCTGTTCACTCGGCGGATACTACGATTCGGTCCATGACCTACGTCATCTCTCAGCCCTGTGTGGACCTCAAGGACCGCGCCTGCGTCGACGAGTGCCCCGTCGACTGCATCTACGAGGGCAAGCGGATGCTCTACATCCACCCCGACGAGTGCGTCGACTGTGGCGCCTGCGAGCCGGTGTGCCCGGTCGAGGCCATCTTCTACGAGGACGACGTCCCCGAGGAGTGGAAGGACTACTACGACGCGAACGTGAAGTTCTTCGACGACCTGGGCTCGCCGGGCGGTGCCGCCAAGATGGGCGAGATCGACAAGGACGCCGAGTTCGTCGCCGCCCTGCCGCCGCAGAACCAGGACCACTGAGCTCCTGAGCACCACGAAGGTCTCCCAGCGGCTGCCGGACTTCCCCTGGGACAAGCTCGCACCGTACGCCGAGCGCGCCCGTGCGCACGCCGACGGCATCGTCGACCTCTCGGTCGGCACGCCCGTCGACCCGACGCCCGAGGTCGCCCAGGCGGCGCTGCGTGCTGCCGCGGACTCGCCGGGCTACCCGTTGACGATCGGCCTGCCGGACACCCGGCAGGCGATCAGCGACTGGTTCGCGCGCGTCCACGGCGTGACCGGCCTGGGCCTGGACCAGGTGCTGCCGGTCATCGGCACCAAGGAGCTGATCGCCCAGCTGGCGCTGCACCTGGGCGTCGGCCCGGGTGACCTGGTCGGGTTCCCGGAGGCGGCGTACCCGACCTACGAGGTGGGCGCGGTCCTCGCCGGCGCGACGCCGGTCGCCACCGACTCGCTGACCACCTTCGGTCCGCAGACCCCCAGGATCTTCTGGCTCAACAGCCCCTCGAACCCGACCGGCCGCGTCCTGCCGCCCGCGCACCTGAAGAAGGTCGTGGACTGGTGCCGCGAGCGCGGCGTCATCCTGGTCTCCGACGAGTGCTACCTCGACTGCGTCTGGGAGGGCGAGGCGATCTCGGTGCTGCACCCCTCGATCTCGGGCGGCTCGGCCGACGGGATCCTGGTGGTCCACTCGCTCTCCAAGCGCTCCAACCTCGCGGGCTACCGCGCCGGCTTCGTGGCCGGCGACGCCGCGCTGATCGGCGAGCTGCTCGCGGTGCGCAAGAACCTCGGCCTCATCGTGCCGGGCCCGGTCCAGCGGGTGATGACGGCGGTGTACGCCGACGACGCGCACGCGGCCGAGCAGCACGCGCGGTACGCCGCCCGGCGTACCCGTCTCAAGGCGGCGCTCGAGTCGGCCGGCTTCACCGTCGACCACTCCGAGGCGGCGCTGTATCTGTGGTCCACGCGCGGCGAGGACTGCTGGAAGACCGTCGCCGACCTCGCCGACCTCGGCATCCTGGCCGCCCCCGGCGACTTCTACGGCGCGGCCGGCCGCCAGCACGTGCGGATCGCGATCACCGCGACCGACGAGCGCATCGACGCGGCCGTCGCGCGGCTCATCGGCGCCTGACCCGACGGGTCACATGGAGCCGCGGCGGATCCCGCCGTTGGTGGTGAAGCGGTGGCTGCGGGTCGTGCCGACCCAGCCCCACACCCGCCGGATGCCCTTGCCGGAGAGCCGGTCGTGCGCGCGCAGCCGGGCGGCCCTCGGGCCGTACGCGATGGCCGAGGCCCACTCCTGGCCCTTCCCGCCGACCTCGCGGTAGACCACGGCCAGCGAGCCGTTCGTGACCCAGCCCGCGCGGCGGCACGACGTCGCGGCGGCCTCGGACTGGCAGCGGTAGTAGGCGTCGTGGATGGCACCGCGCCTCGTCGCGCGGTCGGTCACCCAGAACGCGCGACCGGTCGTCAGGTTCACCGTCATCGCCGCGAAGCAGCGGTGGCTGTGCCGCCAGCACCACGGAGCGGTCGTGGCGGCACCGGCCGGGGCGGGCGCGCTGAGGCAGGCGAGCAGGAGCACGGCCGGTACGAGGCAGGCGAGCAGAAGGGTCCGGATCCGCGAGAACATGGACAAAAGCCTGCCGTACGCCGGCGGCCCGATCCCGCCGGACACGCGCGGGATCGCAGGTCAGCCGAAGACCTCGACCCGGATCCGGGACGAGGACGCCGCCGCCGGCTGCCACCCGCTGCGCCCGGCCCGCCACTCGTGTCCGCCGAAGTCGATCGTGCGGATCTGCAGCCGCCCGGCGTTGCCCGCGAGGTACTGCGCCATCGCCCATCCGTACGTCGACGGGTCGGCCTGCCGCGAGACGTCCACCTGCAGCGTCGTACCGGATCGGCCGTCGTGGGTGATCGGGAGCGCGCCGAAGCGGGTGCGCAGGTCGGAGAGCACCGCGGACGCGCGACCGCTGAGCCCGCTGGAGGTGCGCACCGCGTCGGTCGAGGGCGCGCCGCCGGACAGGTCGCAGCTGAACGCCGCCGGGGAGTAGCCGGTGAGCGCCGACGCGAGGGCGCGGGCGTCCTCCTCGTGCGCGGCGTAGGCGCTGGGGTACGCCGAGCGCTGCACCTTCTGCGCCGCGACCGTGATCTCCATCGACTCGTAGCCGTTGACCTTGACCAGCGCGTCGAAGAACGCGTTCGTGGCGTACACCCGGTCCATCAGCTGGGCGCGCGTTCCCCAGCCCTGCGAGGGGCGCTGCTGGAACAGGCCCACCGAGTCCCGGTCGCCGCCGCCGAGGTTGCGCAGCTTCGACTCCTGCATCGCCGTCGCCAGGGCGATCGACGTCGCCCGGGCCGGCAGCCCGCGGCGGATGGCCACCGAGGCGATCAGCGTGGCGTTCTCGGCCTGGTCGCTGTCGATCTCGACGGTGTGCCCGTTGACGGTGGCGGTGCAGTCACCCGTCGGCCCGAAGCCGAGGTTGTTGGTCGCCCGGAGCACGCCGATCCCCACCCCGGCGATCACGGCGAGCACCGCGATGCCGAAGACGATGGAGAAGAGGCGCTTCGACACGGGGCAAGTGTGGGTCAGGGGTGGTTGGCGTCAGGCCGGGTGCGCTCAGTTGGCGTGGAGGTCGGCGTTGAGCGTGATGCCCTCGCCCTGCCACGGAACGGCCTCGACCGCGCCGGTCACCGAGTTGCGGCGGAACAGCACGTTGCTGGCGCCGGAGAGCTCGAGCGCCTTGGCGGTGCGGGACTCCTTGCCGGGCTCCAGCACGGTGACCTTGGTGCCGGCGGTGATGTAGCAGCCCGCCTCGACGACGCAGTCGTCGCCGAGCGAGATGCCCAGGCCGGAGTTGGCGCCGAGCAGGCAGCGCCGGCCGATCGAGATGACCTGCTTGCCGCCGCCGGACAGGGTGCCCATGATCGAGGCGCCGCCGCCGATGTCGGAGCCGTCCTCGACCACGACACCGGCCGAGATCCGGCCCTCGACCATCGAGGTGCCGAGCGTGCCGGCGTTGAAGTTCACGAAGCCCTCGTGCATGACCGTCGTGCCCTCGGCGAGGTGGGCGCCGAGCCGCACCCGGTCGGCGTCGGCGATGCGGACGCCGGTCGGCAGCACGTAGTCGACCATCCGCGGGAACTTGTCGACGCCGTACACGGTGACGTGCTGGCCGGCGGCCCGCAGCCGCGCCCGGGTCAGCTCGAAGCCGTCGACCGCGCACGGGCCGGCCGAGGTCCACACGACGTTGGCGAGGAAGCCGAACTGGCCCTCGAGGCTCAGGCCGTGCGGCTGGACCAGCCGCGACGACAGCAGGTGCAGGCGCAGCCAGACATCCTCGGTGGAGGTCGGGGCCGCGTCCAGGTCGGCGATCTGGACCAGCCGGACCTCGCGGGTCACGCCGCGCGCCTCGTCGCTGCCCTCGAGCGCGGTGAGCTCGGGCGGGCGCCTCGCGTCGTCGGGCTTTGCGCCCAGTGCGGGCGAGGGGAACCAGGTGTCGAGCACGGTTCCGTTGGCGTCGTACGTCGTCAGGCCGAAGGCCCAGGCGGAGCGGGTCACGTGGCAGGAGTCTAGTGGTGGCTCACTCGGCCAGGATCGCCAACTGCCGGCTCTGGGCGATCAGCCGGCCTTGCTCGTCCCACAGCTCGCAGTCCTCGTCGTGGTAGCCCGCGATGACGTGCCGCGTGGTGACGTGCCCGAGCGCCCAGCCGTCCGTGGTGATCTCCGGACGCCGGCGGTAGTGCACGGTGAGCTGGATCGTGGCCGAGGCGAGGTGCCCGATCTCCGCGGTCACCGGCGGGAAGGCGTCGGTCATGGCTCCGGCGAGCAGAGCGTCGACCGGCCGGCCGTCCGTCGCCCGGATCCAGCACAGCGACTCGGTCGTCCCGCTGGGGTGGCCCTCCATCCAGCCGGGGATGGCAGCGGCGCGGTAGGTGTAGCGCTCCAGGATCGGGGCGGTCCCGAGCGGGATCACCGAGCTCAGCTCGGCGCACGCGGTGGGCGGCGGCATGTCCGGTGCCGCGTGCGGGGTGTGCTCGACCGAGCCGGCCTTGTCCCAGTCGTGGGCGCTGACGACCGCATGCGCGACCTCACGGCCGCCCTGGCTCAGCAGGGCGTCGTACGTCGAGACCCGGCGACCGGCGCGGACCTGCCGCACCCGCACCTCGGCCGGCCCGGCCTGCGCGGGCCGGAAGTAGGTGATCGCGATGGTCAGCGGATCGGGGTGCCCGGACTGCGCTGCGGCGAGCATCGTGGCGTGCTGGAGCACGGCGAGGATGTAGCCGCCGTTGGGCGTCTGGTTGGCGGTGTTCCAGTCGATGGTGAGCTGGACGGCGTACCGGCCGTCGCCGAGGGGCTCTGCCGCGACGGCGCTGTCGAGGAGGAAGGTCACCCGGCCATCCTCGCCGGTGCCGCGGCTACTGCCCGACCCGGCCGTCGATGCACTCGCGCAGCAGGTCGGCATGGCCACAATGCCTTGCGTACTCCTCGATCATGTGCACGACGATGTCGCGGATGCTCGCGGTCTCGCCGTCGCCGTTGTAGACCACCTCGTCGCCCATCCGATCGTCGCCGAGGGTGTCCAGGTAGGCGTCGGCCCGGCCGATCTCGCGCTCCCAGGCGGAGATCGCCTCCTCGACGCACTCCTTGGTGCCGACGGCGTCGTCCCAGTCGGCGTCGCGGCGCTCGGCGTCGAAGAACGGCCGCGGCTCGTCGAGGTTGCCCTGCAGTGCCCGCTGGAACCAGCTGTGCTCCACCTTGGCCATGTGCCGGACCAGGCCCAGCAGGCTCATCGTGCTCGGCGGCACCGAGCGGGTCGCGAGCTGCTCGGGGCTGAGCTCCTCGCACTTCATGGCCAGGGTGAGCCGGTAGTTCGTCAGGTACTCGCGATAGGTCGCGAGCTCGCCGGTCGGGCTCTCCGAGGTGCGGGGGTCGTTCTCCGAGTCGGTCCACATGTCAGCCATGTCCTAGACTCTGCCCCATAGGCGTTCGAGCCGTCATCAGCGGCGAGCCTCCGGAAGAAAGCTCTCGAGCAAGTAGAACCGGACGGGTAGGCCCGTCACAGCCAAGATCGAGTGGTCGACGTACGTCGGCAAGTGAGGTGGTACCGCGGCGAGAGCCGTCCTCACAGCCAGGACGACACCGACCGCAGGAGCACCCGATGACCTATCCGAAGGTCACCACCGACGCCACCACCACGCAGGGCGTGCCGAGCAGCCCGAGGTTCCCCGCCATCGAGGAGCGGGTGCTGGCGTACTGGGCGGAGGACGACACCTTCCGCGCGTCGGTCGAGCAGCGCGATCCCGGCGCCGACGGTGAGAACGAGTTCGTCTTCTACGACGGCCCGCCGTTCGCCAACGGGCTGCCGCACTACGGGCACCTGCTCACCGGCTACGTCAAGGACATCGTGCCGCGCTACCAGACGATGCGCGGCAAGCGCGTCGAGCGCCGCTTCGGCTGGGACACCCACGGTCTGCCCGCCGAGCTCGAGGCGATGCGGCTCAACGGCATCAAGACCACCGACGAGATCGTCGAGATGGGCATCGACCGGTTCAATGACGCCTGCCGCGCGTCGGTGCTGAAGTACGCCGACGAGTGGCGCGCCTACGTCACCCGCCAGGCGCGCTGGGTCGACTTCGACAACGACTACAAGACCATGAACCCGACGTTCATGGAGTCGGTGCTGTGGGCCTTCAAGAGCCTCTACGAGAAGGGCCTGGTCTACGAGGGCTTCCGGGTGCTGCCGTACTGCTGGCAGGACGAGACGCCGCTGTCCAACCACGAGCTGCGCATGGACGACGACGTCTACAAGATGCGTCAGGACCCCGCGGTCACGGTCGGCTTCGAGATCACGACCCCTGGCGACCTGGCCGGTGCGAAGCTGCTGATCTGGACCACCACCCCGTGGACCCTGCCGAGCAACCTCGCCGTCATGGTCGGCTCCGAGATCGACTACGTCGCGGTGGAGGACTACGGCGTCCGGTACGTCCTGGCCGAGTCGCGTCTGGCGGCGTACACGCGCGAGCTGGGGGAGGAGCCGAACGTCGTGTGGCGCGGCAAGGGCGCCGACCTGCTCGGCCTGACCTACCGCCCTCCGTTCTCCTACTACGCCGGCCACGAGAACGCCTTCCGTGTGGTCGCTGCCGACGACGCCGTCACCACCACCGACGGCACCGGGCTCGTGCACTCCGCGGGCGCCTTCGGTGAGGTCGACAAGGAGGTCACCGACCGCGAGGGCATCGCACCGGTCATGCCCGTCGGCAAGGACGGCCGGTTCACCGCCCCCGTCAGCGAGTACGCAGGCATGCAGGTCTTCGACGCCAACTTGCACATCATCGACGACCTCAAGGCCCACGGCGGCTCGGTCACGCCCGGCACCGTGCTGCTGCGCCGCGAGACCTACGACCACTCCTACCCGCACTGCTGGCGCTGCCGGCAGCCGCTCATCTACAAGGGCGTCTCGTCGTGGTTCGTGGAGGTCACGAAGTTCAAGGACCGGATGGGCGAGCTCAACCAGGAGATCCGCTGGGTCCCCGAGCACATCCGGGACGGCCAGTTCGGCAAGTGGGTGGCCAACGCCCGCGACTGGTCGATCACCCGCAACCGGTTCTGGGGATCCCCGGTCCCGGTGTGGAAGTCCGACGACGAGGCGTACCCGCGCATCGACGTCTACGGCTCCTTCGAGGAGATCGAGCGCGACTTCGGCCGGCTGCCGCTCAACAGGGACGGCGAGCCGGACCTGCACCGGCCGTGGGTCGACGACCTGACCCGTCCCAACCCCGACGACCCGACCGGGAAGTCGACGATGCGCCGCGTCACCGACGTACTGGACGTGTGGTTCGACTCGGGCTCGATGTCGTTCGCCCAGGTGCACTACCCGTTCGAGGCCAAGGGCTGGTTCGAGCACCACTTCCCGGCCGACTTCATCGTCGAGTACATCGGCCAGACCCGCGGTTGGTTCTACACGCTGCACATCCTGGCGACCGCGCTGTTCGACAAGCCGGCCTTCCAGTCGTGCATCAGCCACGGCATCGTGCTGGGCTCGGACGGCAACAAGATGTCGAAGTCGCTGCGCAACTACCCCGACGTCGCCGAGGTCTTCGACCGCGACGGCGCCGACGCGATGCGCTGGTTCCTGATGGCCTCTCCGATCCTGCGCGGCGGCAACCTGGTGGTCACCGAGCAGGGCATCCGCGACGCCGTGCGCCAGGTGATGATCCCGCTCTGGAACACCTGGTACTTCTTCGCGCTCTACGCCAACGCCGAGGGCTACGAGGCCACCGGTCGCACCGACAGCCAGGACCCGCTGGACCGCTACCTGCTCGCCAAGACGCGCCAGTACGTCGAGCAGCTGACCACCGAGCTCGACGACTACGCCGTCGCCGACGCCTGCGAGACGACGCGCGCCTTCATCGACGTGCTGACCAACTGGTACGTCCGTCGTTCGCGCGAGCGGTTCTGGGAGGGCAAGGCCGAGGCCTTCGAGACCCTCGCTGCCGTGCTGGACGTGGTCTGCCGGACGGTGGCGCCGCTGCTGCCGCTGGTCAGCGAGGAGATCTGGCGCGGCCTGACCGGTGGGCGCTCGGTGCACCTGGCGGACTGGCCGGACGTGTCCGCCCTCCCGGCCGACGACGCCCTCGTCGCGGCGATGGACGAGGTCCGCGAGGTCTGCTCGACCACGTCGGCGCTGCGCAAGGCCGCCAAGCTGCGCAACCGGCTGCCGCTGGCCGGGCTCACGGTCGTCGTCGACGACCCTGCCGGCCTGGAGCCCTTCACCGCGATCATCGCCGACGAGATGAACCTCAAGTCGGTGCGGCTCGTCGCCACCGGCTCCGACGAGGCCGCCGGCTACGGCGTCGAGCAGCGACTCACCGTCAACGCCCGCGCCGCCGGGCCGCGGCTCGGCAAGGACGTGCAGCTGGCGATCAAGGGCTCCAAGTCCGGCGACTGGTCCGTCTCGGCCTCCGGCGAGGTCGTCGCGGGCGGGCTCGCGCTGGTCGAGGGCGAGTACACCCTCGAGACGGTCGCGGGGGAGGCCGCCGAGGGTGCCGCCACTGCGATGCTGCCGACCGGCGGGTTCGTCGTGCTGGACACCGTCGTGACCCCGGAGCTCGCCGAGGAGGGCCTCGCGCGCGACCTGGTCCGCGCGATCCAGCAGGAGCGCCGCGACACGGGCCTCGAGGTCACCGACCGGATCTCGCTGCACATCGCCGGCTCCGAGGCGGTGCTGGCGGCCGCCCGCAACCACGAGCGGCTGATCGCCGGCGAGACCCTCGCGACGTCGTACGCCGTCGGCGAGCTCATTGGCGGCACCTCGGTGGACCTCGGCGACGGCCAGAAGGCGACGATCTCCGTCACCCGCCTCTGACGCGAGTTCGGACTTCTGGTCCGCCGAATTGCCAGTTGTGGTCGACCGAAACTGGCAATTCGGTCGACCGCAACGGGCAACTCGCGCTAGGAGATGACCCGGGAGGCCAGCTTGTCGAGGTAGGCGAGCACCGTGGGCTCGTCGGCGTCGGGCACGCCGTAGATGAGCTCGCTGGGCTGGGCGGCCATCCAGTCGGCGTAGTCCTCGGGGGTCGGTCGCTTGGCGACGAGGATGCGGATGTCAGGGTCGCCGGAGCGACCGGCCTCGGCCCATGCCTTGCGCAGCAGGTCGGCGTTGGCGGCGACGTCCGCCGTGGTGGGTGTGGTCATCCAGCCGTCGGCGTTGCGGGCGATCCACTCGAAGGTCTTCGGGCCCGCCCCGGCGCCGATGACGACGGGGATCCGGCCCTGCGGCGGCTTGGGGTAGGCCCAGCTCGGGCCGAAGGAGACGAACTCGCCGTCGTACGACGCCTCCTCCTCGGTCCACAGCGCGCGCATCGCCTCCAGGTACTCGCGCAGCACCGTCCGTCGGCGGTCAGCCGGCACGTGGTGGTCGGCGAGCTCGTCGGTGTTCCAGCCGAAGCCCGCGCCGATCGAGACCCGGCCACCGGAGAGGTGGTCGAGGGTGGCGATGGTCTTGGCGAGGGTGATCGGGTCGGACTCGACCGGCAGCGCGACGGCGGTCGACAGCCCGATCCGTGAGGTGACCGCGGCACAGGTCGCCAGCGAGACCCACGGGTCGAGGGTGCGCAGGTAGCGGTCGTCGGGGAGGTCCTCGCCGCCGGTAGGGTGCAGGGCGTCGCGGCGTACCGGGATGTGGGTGTGCTCCGGGACGTAGACGGTGTCGAACCCGCGCTCCTCGGCGGCCTTCGCGAGGGTGGCCGGCGCGATGCCGCGGTCGGAGGTGAAGAGCACGATGCCGTTGCGCATGCGCGCAGCCTAACTAGAACACGTTCTACTTACCAGCCCTGCTTGACTGTGCGTGTGGCCCCGCACCTCGACCTGTCCCTCGATCTCAGTGATGTCGTCGCCCTCACCGAGCAGCTCGTCGACATCGAGTCGGTGAGCCTGAACGAGCAGCACATCACCGACCTCGTCGAGCAGGCCCTGACCGGTCGCGACCACCTGCACGTGCAGCGCTTCGGCAACACCATCGTCGCCCGCACCGAGCTCGGCCGCGGCGAGCGCGTCATCCTGGCCGGGCACCTCGACACGGTGCCGATCAACGACAACCTGCCGAGCCGCAACGACGGCGAGTACCTGCACGGCCTGGGCACCAGCGACATGAAGGGCGGCGACGCGGTCATCATCAAGCTCGCCGCCGAGCTGACCGCGCCCAACCGCGACCTCACCTACGTCCTGTACGACGCCGAGGAGATCGCCGCGATCCACAACGGGCTCGGCAAGCTGTCGACCGAACACCCCGAGCTGCTCGAGGCCGACTTCGCGATCCTGATGGAGTCCTCGCGGGCCGAGATCGAGGCGGGCTGCCAGGGCACGTTGCGGGTCGAGGTCAGGACCCAGGGGGAGCGCGCCCACTCCGCCCGTGCCTGGACCGGCAGCAACGCCATCCACGCGGCCGCGCCCATCCTCGCGACGCTCAACGCCTACGTGCCGCGACGGCCGGTGATCGACGGGCTGGAGTACCACGAGGGGCTCAACGCGGTCGCGATCGGCGGTGGCGTCGCGGGCAACGTCATCCCCGACGAGTGTGTGGTCACGATCAACTACCGCTTCGCCCCGGACCTCTCCGAGGCCGAGGCGCTGGCGCACGTGGAGGAGGTCTTCGCCGGCTACGCGGTGACCTGCACCGACTCCTCGCCGGGCGCCCTTCCCGGGCTCGAGCTGCCCGCCGCGAAGGCGTTCGTGGAGGCGGTCGGACAGCCGGTCAGCCCGAAGTTCGGCTGGACCGACGTCGCGCGGTTCAGTGCGCTCGGCATCCCGGCGGTCAACTACGGCCCCGGCGATGCGGCGTACGCGCACAAGAAGGATGAGAAGGTGCTGATCGCACGCATCCGCCAGTGCGAGGACGCGCTCCGTGCCTGGCTCACCGACGAACACCCCGAGCAGGAGACCCGATGACCCGGCGTACCAACCCCGGCCCGCGGCCCAGCAAGGGCCGTCCCGAGGGCACCACGACCGACCAGCGACTCCTCGACACCCGCGGCGACGAGGGGTGGGTGCACACCGATCCCTGGCGGGTCATGAAGATCCAGGCCGAGTTCGTGGAGGGCTTCAACGACCTCGCCGAGCTGGGGCCGGCGATCTCGGTGTTCGGCTCGGCGAGGATCCTCCCCGAGCACCCGGGCTACCAGGCCGGCGTGAAGGTCGGTGCCGCGCTCGCGGAGGCGGGCTTCGCCGTCATCACCGGGGGCGGCCCCGGCGCGATGGAGGCCGCCAACAAGGGCGCGCGGGAGGCGGGCGGCGAGAGCATCGGCCTCGGCATCGAGCTGCCCTTCGAGAGCAGCCTCAACGAGTACGTCACGTTCGGCCTGGACTTCCGCTACTTCTTCGTGCGCAAGACGATGTTCGTGAAGTACTCGCAGGGCTACATCGTGCTGCCCGGCGGCGTCGGGACCCTCGACGAGCTCTTCGAGGCGATGACGCTCGCGCAGACCAAGAAGATCACCCAGTTCCCGATCGTGCTGATCGGCGTCGACTACTGGTCGGGCCTCCTGGACTGGATGCGGGGCAGCATGCTGGACGACGGCCGGATCAAGCAGTCCGACATCGACATGCTCACCGTGACCGACGACGTCGACGAGGCGGTGGCCCTGATGGTCGCCGCGCGCGACCGGCACGTGTGAGCGGGCAGGGGAGGGAGAGGTGAGCGACACCATGATGTGGGTCTTCGCGATCATGATCGTCCTGGTGATGGGGGTCATCGCGATGCTGGCCGCGGGCCGCGGCGAGCCGATGACGCCGGCGTACGACGACCGGCCCGACGCCGTCGTACCGCAGGACCGCCCGCTGGCGGCCCAGGACCTGCGCGGCGTGCGCTTCTCGCTGGCGTTGCGGGGCTACCGGATGTCCGAGGTCGACGCGCTGCTGGACCGGCTCGCCCGCGAGATGGGCGGCGACGCCGCCGGGTCCGCGGATGGCGGAGCGGATCGCCGGGACGACATCGACCGAGCGGCCGACTGACCCCCGTCGGCTGTGCGCCACAACACGCATAGGCGATAATGGTCGCGCCCCCACTCGCGTGGGAGCGAAGGATCCCACCTGCAGCGAGAAGAAGGGGTGCCGCATGGCGGCGATGAAGCCTCGGACCGGCGACGGTCCGCTCGAGGTCACGAAGGAAGGTCGCGGCATCGTCATGCGCGTCCCGCTCGAGGGTGGCGGCCGTCTGGTCGTCGAGCTGAACGCCGAGGAGGCCGGCGCGCTGGGCGACGCTCTCAAGAACGTCGTCGGGTGACCTCACCCTCCCTTCCCACGCAGGTTTCGCCGCCGCAGTTCGCGCTCAGCGCGGAATCCCTCGGTGTGGTGGCGCGCGCCCGTGGCGTCGAGGTGGCGGCGGTGCCCGTGCTGCCCGGCGAGGACGCCGACGTGCTGCTCGGCCCCGGTGCCGCCGATCTCGCCGACGCCCTGGGCATCGACCTGCTCGCGGCCGCTGAGGTGCACGGGCTGACCGGCGCGGTGGGGGAGGCGACGATCGTCCCGGTGCTCGCGCCGGCCGCGGACCTGCCCGACCTGCGGGCCGTGGTCCTGGTCGGAGTCGGGGAGGCGCGTCCGATCGACGTACGCCGGGCGGGCGCCGCGCTGGCGAAGGTCTGCCGCGACCGGGGGGCCGTGGCCACCTCCGTGCCCGACGTGGCGGCGGAGGACGACGCCATCGACGCAGCGATCGAGGCGTTCGTGGTCGGCATGACCCTCGGGTCCTTCGACTTCAACTGGCGATCCGACGGCCCCGAGCACCGCCCGGTCGAGCGCGTCGTGATCGCGACCCAGGGCGGGCCTGCCGACCGCTCGCTGCTGGAGCGCGCCGTCGCGCTCGGGGGCGCCGGCTGGCGCTCCCGGATGCTGGCGACGGTCCCGTCGAACCTGAAGAACCCGGCGTGGCTGGCCGACCAGGCCGAGCAGATCGCGCAGGCCGCCGGCCTGGTCGCGAAGGTCTGGGACGAGCAGGCCCTGCGCAAGGAGGGCTTCGGCGGCATCGCGGCCGTCGGGCGCGCCTCGGCCACGCCGCCGCGCCTGATCCGCCTCGACTACACCCCCCGTGGCATCTCGGCGCGCTCGGCCAAGAAGCTCCCCACCGTCGTGCTGGTCGGCAAGGGCATCACCTTCGACAGCGGCGGCCTCAACATCAAGCCCGGCCAGAGCATGGCCACCATGAAGCGCGACATGACCGGCGGTGCCGTCGTGCTCGCGACCATGGCGGCGCTCGCCGACGTCGACTGCCCGGTGCGGGTGATCGGCCTGGTCGCTGCCGCGGAGAACGTCATCTCCGGCGACGCCCTGCGCCCCGGCGACGTGATCACCCACTGGGGCGGGCGCACCAGCGAGGTCGGCAACACCGACGCCGAGGGCCGGCTGGTCCTGGCCGACGCGCTCGCGTACGCCGTCGCCGAGCTCGATCCCGCGGTCGTCGTCGACGTCGCCACGCTCACCGGTGCGGTCAAGATCGCCCTCGGCCAGCAGGTCGGCGGGCTGTTCGCCACCGACGACGCCCTCGCCGACCGCCTGCGGGCCGCGGGCGAGCACGCGGGCGAGCCGCTCTGGCGCCTGCCGCTGTACGACGGCTACGAGGACTCCCTGTCCTCCAAGATCGCCGACGCCCGCAACGACCCGCCCGGCCCCGGCGCACTGACCGCTGCGCTGTTCCTGCGCCACTTCGTCGGCGACGTGCCGTGGGCCCACCTCGACATCGCCTCGGTGGGTGACGTCGAGAAGGAGTGGCACGAGTGGACGCCCGGCCCGTCCGGGTTCGGCGCTCGTCTGCTGCTCGGCTGGCTCGGCACCCCCGATCCCCTGGAAGGAATCGCATCATGCGCGGACTGACCGTTCGCTGGTCCCTGACCGCCGCCCCCGAGGGCGTCGAGCAGCAGCTGCGCGACTACGTCGCAGACACCTCCCACGGCCGCTTCCAGGGCATGGACGGTCTGGCCTACAAGACCTGGCGGATGGCGCCGGGCGAGTGGTTCGAGGGCTGCTACGTCTTCGCCGACGCCGCCGCCCGCGAGGCGTTCCAGACCACGTTCACGGCCGGTGCGGCCGAGGCGCCGGGCTCGCAGATCATCGGCAGCGCGCCGATCCTGATCGAGCCCTGCGAGATCGTCTCGATCGCCGAGGGGGCCGCGGGGTTCGCGGTCGCCCCGCGCGGCGAGTAGCCCTCAGACCTCGGGCGTCCAGACCTTCTTCGCCAGCAGCAGCCCGTCCCCGACCGGCAGCAGCACCGGCACCAGGCCCTCGGTCTCCGCGACGGCCTGGACGAGGTCGCGGATCGCGACCGTCTCCTCATCGCGCTGGGACGGGTCGGCGACCCGGTCGTGCCACAGCGCGTTGTCGAACGCCAGCACGCCGCCCGGTCGCAGCAGCCGCATGGCCTCGGCGAGGTAGGCGGCGTACTCCCGCTTGTCGCCGTCGGCGAAGACCAGGTCGTAGTGGCCGTCGGTGAGCCGGGGGAGCACGTCGAGCGCGGAGCCGGCGATGGTGCGCACCCGCTGGGCGGGGATGCCGCCGTCCTTGAAGGTCTCGCGCGCGAGCCGCTGGTGCTCGGCCTCGACGTCGACGGTGGTGAGTACGCCGTCGGGGCGCATGCCGCGCAGCAGCCACAGGCCGGAGACGCCGGTGCCGGTGCCGATCTCGACCACGGCGCGCGCCTCGAGGACGGCGGCGAGGAAGCGCAGGGCGGCCCCGCCGCCCGAGCCGATGGACACGACGCCGACCTCCTCGGCGCGCGTGCGCGCGGCAGCGAGGACCTCGTCCTCGGCCACGTAGTTCTCGGCGTAGGTCCAGCTGGTCGGGTTCATCGCGGTGACGGGCACAGGCTCACCCTAGTGCGCGACATGCCGATCAGGCATGAACCGAGCCCGGGCCGGGAACACCGAACACACGCTGTTCGTTGATGCTCTTCACAGGGAAGTCTCAGGCACCACTTCTAGCGTGAGGGGAGCGATCGGCTTGGTCGCGAGGATGCGGAGGAAGGTAGCCATGTCGGCTCCGGCGGTTGAGAAGGCGGGCACCGAGGTGCGGACCGACCCCGAGGCCTGGGCGCAGATCGTCGAGGAGCACTCCGACCGGGTGTTCCGGCTGGCCTACCGCCTCACCGGCAACCGGCACGACGCCGAGGACCTCACCCAGGAGGTCTTCGTCCGCGTCTTCCGGAGCCTGCACACCTACACGCCCGGCACCTTCGAGGGCTGGCTGCACCGGATCACGACCAACCTGTTCCTCGACCAGGCCCGCCGCAAGCAGCGGATCCGCTTCGACGCGCTCTCCGATGAGCGCGCGGCCCGGCTGGCGAGCCCCACGGCGGCGCCCGACACGGCGTACGCCGACGGCACGTTCGACGACGACGTCGAGTCCGCCCTCGCCGCCCTGCCCCCCGACTTCCGCGCGGCCGTCGTGCTGTGCGACATCGAGGGCCTGAGCTATGAGGAGATCGCCGACATCCTCGACGCCAAGATCGGCACGGTCCGGTCCCGCATCCACCGCGGCCGCGCGTTGCTGCGGTCCGCGCTGGCGCACCGCGCGCCGGCCGAGGGCCGCACCCGGTTCGCCGGCCCGCAGCCGCAGGTCACGGGCGCATGATCGGCCACCTCGGCGCGCGGGTCAGCGCCCTGCTCGACGGGCAGCTCAGTGCCGCAGAGACCGAGGAGGCCTGGCAGCACGTCTACGGCTGCCACGCCTGCCGCGACCTGGTGGAGCGGGAGGGCTGGGTGAAGTCCCGGCTCGCCGGGCTCGCCTCGGGTGCCGACGACGCGCCGCTGCACGACCTGAAGGGTTCCCTGCTCAGCCTCACCCCGAGCGACTCCTACCTGGCGTCCGGACGCGACCGGATCGCGCGCCGGGTCGGCGTCGGGGCCGCGGCCGTGGGCGGTGGCGCGATCGGCGCCGCGCTGCTCGGTGTCGTGGCGCTCGGGATGGCCCCGGGGTCCGGCGCCGGCGACCTCCGCCAGCCGGTCACGCAGGTCGGCAATCCCACGCAGACCCCCGGCGTGACCGCGGCGGTGCGTGAGCGCCGCCAGTCGGCCGCACGGCCGCACCTGCTGCACCGGGGCCTCGACCAGGTCGTCGCCGGCCCGCTCCGCTGAGCTCGGGCTGGGGCCCATCGGTCATGATGGGGGCGTGAGCGACGAGCAGAGCCCGGTCGAGGAGACGCAGCCGATCCTCCCCGCCCCGACGCCCGAGCCCTCGCCGTGGGCGCCCCCGGTCCCGGGCGCGGCGCCCCTGACGCCGCCCGTCGGCGTACCGCTGCAGGAGCCGGTGCAGGAGTCGGTGCAGGAACCGGTCCAGGAGCGCGCGTCGGAGCCGGCCCCGCCCGTCGATGCCGCCGCTCCGAGCGACGTACCGCCCCTGCCTGCCCCGCCGGCGCCGCCCACGCCCACCCAGTACCTCACCCTCGGCGGCGGCTTCCCGCCCCCCGTCGACCGCCCTCGTCGTACGCCGGGATGGGCCTGGCCCGCCATCGCGCTGATGGCGCTGGTCGTCGGCCTGCTGGGCGGGATCGGCGGCGCGGCGCTCTACCACCACCTCTCGACCTCCAGCGGCCAGGTGTCGGCCGGCCTGAGCGGTGTCGACCTGGCCACGGACCCGCCGCTGCCCCAGGGCGGCTCGGTCGCGGCCGTGGCCGCCGCCGTCCTGCCGAGCACCGTCCAGATCGTCGCCGAGTACGGCGGCGAGGACGACGGCGCGACCGGCTCCGGGTTCGTCCTCGACAACCAGGGTCACGTGATCACGAACAACCACGTGATCCGAGCGGCGGCCGTGGACAAGGGCCCGATCACGGTCATCTACGAGGGGGGCAAGCGCTACCCGGCGACCATCGTGGGACGGAGCACCGTCTACGACATCGCCGTCCTCTACGTGAAGAACGCCCCCAAGGAGAAGCCGGCCGCACTCGGCGCATCCAAGGCGATGCGCGTCGGCGACCCGGTGGTGGCCATCGGCTCGCCCCTCGGCCTGGACGCCACCGTCACCTCCGGCATCGTCAGCGCGCTCCACCGGCCCATCCAGACCGGCGAGAGCGCCACCGACCAGTCGTTCATCGACGCGATCCAGACCGACGCGGCGATCAACCCCGGCAACTCCGGCGGCCCCCTGGTCAACATGCGCGGCCAGGTCATCGGCATCAACTCCGCGATCGCGACCAGCGGCGGCACCGGCACGACCTCCGGGCAGGCCGGCAACATCGGCCTCGGCTTCGCGATCCCGGTGGAGCAGGTGCGGGTGACGGTCGACCAGATCCTGCGCACGGGCAAGGCGCAGTACCCGCTCATGGGCGTCAAGCCGACCCCGGAGAAGGGCCTCAACCTGGACGGGGTCACGGTGGACACCGTCACTCCGGGCAGCGGTGCGGACGAGGCCGGCATCAAGCCGGGTGACGTCATCACCAGCGTCAACGGGCAGCCCGTCACCAACAACGTCAGCCTCTACGTCCTGGTCCGCACCTTCCAGCCCGGTGACAAGGTGAAGGTGGAGTTCCAGCGCGGGGGAGACCAGCACTCGGTGGACGTGACGCTCACCGGCGAGGTCGGCTGAGCCGGCCCCGAACGCCTCAGGCGTCGACGTCGGTGGTGCTCTCCTCGAAGGGGTGCTCGGCGACGAACTGGCGGGCGTCGTCGTACATCCGGGCGATGTAGTCCTCGAGCTTGTCGGCCTCGACCCGCCACTGGCCGCGCCCGCCGATCTTGATCGCCGGCAGGTCGCCGCGGCGTACCAACGCATAGACCTGGGCGCTGGAGGTGTTGAGCACCTCGGCCACGTCGGCCAGGGTCAGGAAGCGGGGAGTGCCTGCCATGCACCCATCGTGTCACTCCGCACCCCCGGCCGGCGGACCGGCGTGGCCGCCTGTGGACAACGGGCGTGACGGATCGGCGCCGTCGGCGCATGATGTGCGCGTGTCCAGTCTCGGGAGTCCGGGCACGCCGACGCCTCCTCCGGCCCAGCGGGTCGGGAGGGCCGGGTGGCGTGACCCACGGTTATGGATCGGTGTCGTGCTCGTGACCGCATCGGTGGTCGCGGGCGCGCGGTTGCTGGCGGGGGCGGACGACACCGTCCGGGTGTGGGCGCTGGTCCACGAGGAAGGTGCCGGGGCCCACCTCGGCTCCGCCGACCTGGTCGTACGCCGGGTGCGGTTCGCCGAGGCCGGCGACCTCGACCTCTACTACTCGGCGGACGAGGACCTCCCCGGCGACCTGGTGCTCGACCACACCGTCGGCGCGGGCGAGCTGCTCGCCCGCTCGGCGGTCGCCGCGCCGGGGGAGTCGGACACGGTGCGGGTCTCGATCGAGGTCGACCCCGGGTTGGTGGACCCGGACGTCCAAGCGGGATCGGTCGTCGACGTCTACCTCGACGACAAGAGCGCGACGGGCAGCGGCTCGTCCGGGGACGGCAGGGCGCTCAGCGGGGTGACGGTGCTGGCGGCCCCGGCGTACGACCAGACCTACGCGGTCACCGGCGACCGGCAGCTGGTCCTGGCCGTGCCGACCGGCCAGGTGGACCGCTTCGAGCACACCCGCGCGGCCATGGAGGCCCCCGAGATCAGCGTGAACGTGCACTGATGGGGGCGCGCGCGTGATCGTCGCGGTGATGGTCGAGTCCGGCGCGGGCTGGGAGCAGCAGGCGCTGGCCGTGCTGACCGCCGACCCCGGCATCGTGGTGCTCAAGCGGTGCGTCGACGTCGACGACCTCGTGGCGACGGCGAGCACCGGTCAGGCCGAGGTGGCCGTGCTGGGTGCGGATCTGCCCGGGCTCGATCGCGCGGTCGTCGACACGCTCGCCGGCCACGGCGTACGGCTGGTCGGGATCGCCCAGGATCCCGACTCCACGCGGGTGCGCGCCGGCAGGATCGGCCTGGAGGCGCTGGTCGCCGCCGATGCGATCGCCGACCTGCCGGGGGTGGTTCGCGAGCCCGCGTCGGCGACCCGGCCCGCGGTCGTCGTACCCCTCGAGCCGGAGGCGCCACTCCCGTCGCTGCCGGTCGGCGGCGACGGCCGGGTGATCGCCGTGTGGGGTCCCACCGGCGCGCCGGGACGTACGACGGTCGCGGTCGGCCTCGCCGCCCAGTTGGCCCGGCGCGGCCTGAGCACGGTGCTCATCGACGCCGATCCGTACGGCGGAGCCGTCGCCCAGCACCTGGGCGTGCTGGACGAGGTGTCGGGGCTGCTCGCGGCGGCCCGGCTGGCCGCGGCCGGCACCCTGACCGCGAGGTACGCCGAAGTTCCGCGCCGGCTCTCGGACCGGCTCCACCTGGTGACGGGCCTCCCGCGACCCGACCGCTGGCGCGAGCTGCGTCCGGGCACGCTGGACGAGCTCGTGGCCTGCGCGCGGCAGGGGTCGCAGGTGGTGATCGACACCGGCTTCGACCTCGAGGCCGACCCGCTCGCGGACCCGGGGGTGCGCCCGGAGCGCAACGGGCTCACCTTCGAGGCGCTGGCGCTCGCCGACGAGATCGTGGTGGTCGGCTCGGCGGACCCCGTGGGGCTGGCCCGGCTGGCGCGGGCGATCCGGGACCTGGCCGAGCACCGCGCCCGGGAGGGCACCGGTCACGCGGTCGTGCGGGTGGTGGTCAACCGGATGCGCGCGAGCCTCGGCTGGCGCGAGGCCGACGTCGCCTCGATGCTGGCCGGCTTCGGCGCCCCGGGCGAGGTGCGGTTCCTGCCCGACGACCAGCCCGCGGTCGATCGCGCGCTGGTCGCCGGCAGGTCGCTGGTGGAGTCGGGGGACTCCGCGCTGTCCAAGGCGATGGCGTCCCTGCTGGACGCGATGGCTGGTCTGGCCGTCAGCCGCTGAACAGCAGGTAGAGCCCGCCGGCCGTGAAGCCGACCATGGCCAGCAGCACGGGCAGCTGGCCGAGCACGTGCCACTTCCGCGGCAGCACGACCAGGGCGCGGTCGTGCGAGGCGGCGGCAGCGGTGACGTGCCCGATGACGACGGCGACGACCTTCATGGAGGCCAGGAAGGTCGGGTGGTAGCTGAACCAGTAGTTCGAGGTGAAGCCGTCGGTCCCGAACAGGTTCCAGCCCTTGCCGAACGGGTCGCTCACCCGCGCGAGGGTCTGGATGCCGTTGTCGATGAGGAACGTCAGGTAGTGGGCCAGGATGTAGGCCGCGATGATCGGCACGATCGTGTGCGCGAACTGGCGCGGCAGGAGCCGTTGCGGCGTCGTACCGCCCGGGGTGAGCAGGCAGGCGACCGTGAGGATCAGCCCCGCCGCGCAGCAGAAGCCCAGCAGCCCGAGGTTGTTGATCACGTTGCCGCTGATCGAGGAGGTCTGGATCATGTGGATCCACCGGTTCGACTCCTTGAAGGAGTCGAAGGCGGTCGACCCGAACAGCACCGCGACCACCGCGACCAGACCGGGCCGCGCGGGCAGCGTGGCCAGGTTGGCGAGCGGGCTGCGCAGGACGAGCCGTCCGTCGCGCTTGGCCCACACCGACAGGTGCGCCATCGCGGTGGAGTAGACCTCGAACGGATCGGCACGCGCGAACCAGCGCTGGCCGAACAGCATGCCGCCGACGAGCATCGCGCCGCCGTACACCGCACACCACAGCCGCAGGCTGTTCAGGTCGGTGGGGTTGCTGGAGACCAGCTCCTGCCAGACGAACGCGAACAGGCCGAGCGCCGCCGGCCAGTGCCCCAGCCACTCGGGATAGGTGAGCATGCCCTCGCGCGGGTCGGCGCCGGTCAGCCGGGTGAGCCCGGCGGTGATGGTCCGCATCGGGCTGAGCGCGCGCCAGACCGGGCCGAACAGGATCGAGGCGGCAGGTACGCCGACCCAGAGCCACACGAAGAAGATCCCCATGAACGGGTTGGTCGTGTAGGGCTGGCCCCACAGCGCCGCGGCGGCCGTGTACAGCAGGGCCACGATGCCGATCGTGCGGAGCACGACCAGCGTGGCGGGAGCGCCCGCGATCCGGTCCAGCAGCGCCGGCGCGGGCCGGCCGCCGGGCACGGCGTACCGCGGTGTGCGCCAAGCGAGGATCAGGACGGCGAAGGACAGCACCAGCGCGGCGACCGCGCCGGAGATCGCCAGTCCGAGGGGGATCGGCAGGTCGGACTGACCGCCGAACCCGTGGGCCTCGATCACCGGACCTCGAGCTGGAAGAGGGTCTCCTTGAGCTCCTCGACCTCGACCTCGACCGTGCCGGGACGGCTGATGGTGAAGCTGTAGTCGTGGGTCCCCTTGGCGACCTCGATCGGCTGGCCAGCACCGCCGCTGTGGACGTGGATCTCGTGCGCGGTGTCCGAGGTGACGTGTAGGACGATCTTCTGGCCGGTCGCGGCGTCGATCCGGGTGCCGTTGGGGGTGATCGAGGTGCCGTTGATCGTCACGTCGATGGTGAGCGGGGTGCTCGCGTCGGCGGACGAGCCGGACTTCGAGCCGCACGCGGTCGCGAGGAGCAGGACGGCGGCGAGGGCGATCGCGGCACGGAGCGTGGTGCGCAAGGTGGAGCCTTTCGGGACGGAGAACACAGCGAGACGGGGACATCTGGCTGTCCGGCGTCTGTCACAATCTCATGCGGGTCTGAATGGCTCCTGAGATTCGGAGGTGGTCGGCCGTGGTGGACCGGGTACGCCGGCGAGACCTCGCCTTCCTCACCGAGGAGACGGCCGAGACGCCGCTGCACAACGCGACGATCGAGGTGTTCGAGCCCGGCGACGGCGAGGACGCCTTCGACTACCGCCGGCTGCTGACGCTGATCGGCGACCGGCTCGCGTTCGTGCCGCGCTACCGGCAGCGGCTGATGACGGTGCCCGCGCATCTGGCCAACCCGGTGTGGGTCGACGACGAGTCCTTCGACCTGACCTTCCACGTACGTCGCTCCGCCCTGCCGCGGCCCGGCAACCACGAGCAGCTGATGGACCTGGCCTCGCGGATCGTGTCGCGGCCCTTGGACCGGACGAAGCCGCTGTGGGAGATGTACTTCATCGAGGGTCTCGAGGGCGGCCGCGTGGCGCTGCTGTCCAAGACCCACCAGGCACTCGTCGACGGCATCCACACCGTCGACCTGGGCCAGCTCCTGCTCGACCCCTCGCCCGAGCCGCGGCTGCTGGACTCCGACGACTGGGAGCCGCACCGCGCGCCGAGCCCCACCCAGCTGCTGCTGGGCGCGGTCGAGGACACGATCACCTCCCCGGAGGTCATCCTGGACACGCTGCGGACCCGGGGTCGCGCGGTCGCGCGGCTGACCGACCAGGGCACCCGTCGTACCAAGGCGTTCGCGGGGGCGCTGGCCAACCGGGCCGGCAAGAAGGGCACCCCGATCAGCGGCGGGCTGTCGCAGCAGCGGCGGGTCGTCGCGCTGCAGACCTGCCTCAAGGACTACCGCCGGGTGCGGGCCGCGCACGGCGGCACGGTCAACGACGTCATCCTGGCCACGATCGCCGGCGGGCTGCGCGCGTGGCTGATGACGCGTGCGGAGTCGTTGGGCGGGCTGCGCCAGGTGCGCGTGCTGGTGCCGGTCTCCGTCATCGACGAGGAGCTCGAGGCGACGTCGCTCGGCAGCCAGATCGCCGCGCACTTCGTGGACCTGCCGATCGGTGAGGCGAGCCCGGTGGTGCGACTGCACCAGGTCTCCTACTCCTTCCAGGCGCACAAGGAGACCGGCCGCAGCGTGGCCGCCAACCGGCTCGCCGGCGTCGCCGGCTTCGCGCCGACCACCTTCCACGCGATCGGGTCGCGGGTCGCCTCGCACGAGCTGCGCCGCGGCTACCAGCTGTCGGTGACCAACGTCCCCGGCCCGCAGTCGCCGCTGTACGCCGCCGGCGCCAAGATGGTCGCCAGCTACCCCGTCCCGCCGCTGCTGCCCGGCCATCCGCTGTCGATCGGCGTGACGTCGTACGACGGCGGCGTGTTCTACGGCATCACCGCGGACCGTGACTGGGTCCCGGACGCGGAGCTCCTGGCGACCTGCCTGCGCGAGGCGCTGGAGGAGCTGGTCGACGTGTCCTCGGACTCCCGCGAGCAGGCGCCCCGGGGCAGGAGCACGACGGACGCATGATCGCCCTGCACCTGGGGGCGTTGCACCCCTACGAGCGCGTCCTCGTGCTGGTCTTCGCGATCGGCCCGTTCGTCATCCTCGGCATCGCCATCTGGATCCGGGCGCGCCAGGACCGTGCGGCCGCCCTCGCTGAGGAGCAGACGGCGTCACCGGAGGAGCCGGACGGGCCTACCGGCTGAGCCAGTCGACCCCGGTCCGCTGCTCGGCCTTCAGGGCGCTCGTCAGCAGCTTGACGATGAGCTCCTCGAGCTTGCCGGCGACCAGCGGGATCTTGACCTTGACCTGGAGGTCGACGGTCTCGGTGGTCACGCCGTCCTTCTCGACCAGGATCGCGGTGCCGACCATCTCGCCGGGCTTGCCGGGGATCGTCACGTTGATGTCGCCGTGGGTGGGGCTGCTCCACGACTCGGTCTGCAGGACCGTCGTGGTCGCGCCGACGAACTTCTTCGCGAACGACGGCACCCGCTCGGTCGGCTGCGCCATCTCGATGCGCACCTGCTTGGCGTTCACGTCGCCCTCGATGCTCACGTCGTAGGTCACCGCGCGCTGGTTGCGGCACACCTCCTCGCGGAACGCGGGGTCGGACAGCATCGCCGCCACCTCCTGCGCGGGGGCGTCGTAGACCATCTCGTGCAGCAGCCGGGTCGCCATGGCCCCATCATTCCAAGCGATTCCCCAGCGGGCGCGAGCGGGCTGACATACCGTGCGGTCGGGAGCGAGGGGGAGTGGGATGTCTCGGAGCGTGAGGTACGCCGGCCTGCTGGTCGGCGCGCTGCTGGCGGTGCTGCTGCCCTTGATGTCGGGGCCGTCGGCCCAGGCGAGTGGTGCACCAGAAGCACTCACCGGGCGGCACCTGCTGTCGGTCGTGCGCACCCGGCTCGTCCCCGCCCCGACCCTCTCGCCCAGGTGGCCGGTGCTCGGCCAGCAGTACACCATCAGCGGGCGGATGCCGGTTCCGGTGCGTCGCCCCGTCGTGTTGATCATCGACGGAACGCGCCGCAGCTGGTCACACACGACCAGGTTCGGTCACTACCGATTCATTCTCCGTGCACCGAGCCATCCCACCGCTCTGCACATCAGGGTGCGCGCTCCGTGGTGGCGTGGGCACCAGGCGATGGTGACCCGGCCCCGACTCGTTCCGATCAGCATTCCCCAACAGCGCTGTGTGGCCCTGCCTGCCGGTACGACGACCTGGAGCCCGGGTTCTCAGCACGAGCTCGACTGCCAGATGACGATTCCGGTCGGGTCGACGCTCGAGATCGGAGCGGGCGCCACGCTGTTCGCGGGACAATTCGCGCGCATCGACGTCCAGGGATCCCTCGACGTCCGAGGTACTTCTGAAGCTCCGGTCCGGTTACGTGCCAAGAGCGGCGGCCTGCGTTGGAGCGGCATCTCCGCCTCGGGTGCCCCCGACATCTCGCTGACCCATGCATTCATCACCGGGGCCGGGTCGGGTGTCGATGTCGAGACCGATGCGGCCGGCCCAGGTGGCCGGCTCGTCATCGATCATTCCCGTTTCGGCAACGACGCTCAGGGCGTGGTCAGCCACGGTTCTACCGAGGTCTCGGTCACGAACTCCGAGTTTGTCGGCGGTACGACGGGGGTGTGGCTCACCGCGTCGCACCCGACGTTGACATCGAACCTCTTCCACGACCTGCAATGGCCTATCTCCCTCTCTCGGTCGACCATCGCGCCGGATCAGATCCACGACAACGTCGGATACTCCAACGCCGCGAGCGTGTGGGCGATCTATGCGGGTGCGGTCGACGTCGACGGCCAACTGGCCACCGGTCCCGAATCCCCGACTGCTGGGACGGCAACAGATCCCGCGGTGCTGACACCCGTGCTGGGGGGACCGGCACTCGAGGTGCTTCCTGGCGCCACCCTGACCATCGGCCCCGGGGTCGTCAAGGCCGCAGGCGAGGCCACCATCTCCGTCGAGGGCACCCTCGACCTCCAGGGCACCGACGCAGCCCCAGCCCTGTTGACGTCCGTAGCCGATGACAGCGTCGGCGGAAAGGCCGGGGCGGGAGCGCATTCTCCGGCGGCGGGCGATTGGGGCGGCATCGGTGGCGCGGGTGGGCAGATCGACGCGCACCACGCGTCGATCAGGTATGCCGACGCGGGCTTCTTCTCTGCGGTGGAGGGGACCACCCTCTCGGTCACGGATTCAGATCTCGAGCACAACAACGCCGGGGTCTTCGGAATCGGGTCGGTGTCCGTCACGCACTCGCACGTCACCGACGGCGAAGGCGTGGTGCTCTACGGAGGCAATCATCCGCGCATCGCCGACAACACGTTCACCAACACGGTCTGGGCGATCGCTCTCGGCGGAATGTCGGTCGATCTCGATGACCTGCACGGCAACACCGCGACCGATGCTGGGTATCTCGAGCTCTCCCTCGCAGGACCCGAGACCAGCTACGCACCCGTCACGATCGATGCTGACGGCGCGTGGCCGACCGGTCCGGGTGAGTGGAACCCGACTGGTGAGTGGCCCGCTGGGCAACCGGTCGCTTTGACTCCAGTCGTGGGAGGAACGGTCACCATCTCAGCCGGCGCGAGCACCACTGTGGGATCGGGAGCACTCAAGTTCAGCGGGCTCGGGACTCTGGACGTCGCGGGCGGTCTCACGATCTCAGGCACCACGACGCAGCCGGCTGTGCTGAGCAGCGACGAGGACAACCGGGTGGGCCTGGCTGTTGCCGGCGAAGGACCCGGCTCGGTCGAGCAGTGGGACGGCATCTCCTGGCATCCAGGGGCGCACGTGTCCGTCAGCAACGCCGTCCTCCGGGGCGGTGGCCTCCGAGCGGTCGGCACCTTCACTGATCCTCAGGATCCGACCACACTCAGCAATGTCGAGTTCGCGAACACGACCAAGGCGATCGATGTGGCGGGCACGACCGGCTGCAGCAACCCCTTCGGCACGACCGCCGTCACCGGCAGCAACGTCTGGCTCGGGTCCACCGGGACCCCCGGCGGGCTGTCCGCCCTCGCGACGGTGACCGACCCCGGCACCGGCGACACGACGTATGCGCAGGCGAAGGCGGCGTACGACGACGCCGTCACGCTCTACGGCGGCCTGGACAGCAGCGTCACCGACAACACCATCCCGTTCGCGGACTGGGCATGCGCGGACTGGTCCTTCCCGGTCACGCCGGTCCAGGTGGACCTCGCGCAGGCGGCGCCGTACCCGGCGTACGCGCAGGCTCCCTGACCGTGACCGATCTGGGACCCGCCCCGCGTGGAACACGCCCCGCGCGACGGGTAGCGTCGGGGGCGTGTCAACGACGACGCAGGGAGAACAGGCGACCCTCGGGGAGCGCGGCCGGATCCTGACCGAGGCAGCCGATGCGGCGCGCCCCGGACGAGGGGGCACGAGCGGAGGGCCGCCCCGCGACCAGCTGCTCGACCTGCTGCGGGACTACTTCCACCACGCCTCGACCGACGAGCTCGCACGGCGTACGCCGATCGACCTGTACGACGCCTTCGCGTCCCACTGGCACTGGGCGGCCGACCGGAGACCCCACGAGGCGAAGGTGCGGGTCTTCACCCCGACTGTCGCCGAGCACGGCTGGTCGGCCGACGGGCACAGCGTGGTCGAGATCGTCGTGGACGACATGCCGTTCCTGGTCGACTCGGTGGCCCTGCACCTGACCGAGAACCGGCACTCGCTGCCGCTGTTGCTGCACCCGACCTTCGACAGTCGCGAGCACCCCGGGCAGCGCGAGTCGTGGATGCACCTCGAGATCGGCCGCGTCGACGCCGAGGAGGCCGCGCGGCTCACCGAGGCCCTGACCCGGGTGCTGTGCGACGTGCGCGCCGCCGTCGAGGACTGGCCGCTGATGCTCGCCAAGGTCGGCGCCGTGGTCGAGGAGTTCGCCGAGAGCCCGCCGCCGGTCTCCGCCGAGGAGGTGCACGAGGCGACCGAGCTGCTCGGCTGGCTGATCGACGAGCACTTCACGTTCCTGGGCTACCGCGAGTACCTGCTCACCGAGGACGACACCTGCCTGCAGCCCGTGGCCGGCAGCGGCCTGGGCATCCTGCGCGACACCGACAGCACCGGCGCCGCCGTACGCATGCCCGACGCGGTGCGGGAGAAGGCGACTGAGAAGACCCTGCTGGTGCTGGCGAAGGCCAACGCCCGGGCGACCGTCCACCGCGCCGGCTACCTCGACTACGTCGGCGTCAAGCTGTTCGCCGAGGACGGCCGGGTGATCGGCGAGCGCCGCATCCTGGGCCTGTTCACCAGCTCGGCCTACACCGAGTCGGTGCTGGAGACCCCGGTGGTGCGGGCCAAGGTCGACGAGATCGTGCGCCGCAGCGGCCTCGACCCGCGCAGCCACGACGGCAGCGCGCTCATCGACACGATCGAGGGCTACCCGCGCGAGGAGCTGTTCCACACCCCGGCGACCGAGCTCAGTGACCTGGTCGAGGCGGCGATGCAGGCGCGCGAGCGCCGTGCGGTCCGGGTGCTGATCCGCCGCGACACCTACGGCCGCTACCTGTCGGTGCTGGCCTACCTGCCGCGCGATCGCTACAACACCGCCGTCCGCGAGCGCTTCCAGCGCATCCTGGGGGAGCGCTTCGACGCGTCCTCGGTGGACTTCCACGTCTCGATCAGCGAGTCGGCGACCGCCCGCGTCTACTTCGTGGTGCGGATGCCCGTCGGCCGGCTGCTGCCCGACGACATCGGCACGGCCGACCTGGAGCGCTCGCTGCTCGAGGCCAGCCGCTCCTGGCACGACGGGTTCGCCGACGCGGTCGATGCGGCGTACGGCGAACAGGCGGGGGCCACCCTCGTCCGTCGGTACGCCGACGCCTTCCCCGAGTCCTACAAGGAGGACTTCGACCCGCGGGCGGCCGCGGCCGACATCGGCCGGATCGAGGACCTCGGCGGCGAGGAGGGCATCGACTTCGCCGTGTACGCCGACGTGGACGCCGCCGACGAGGTGCGCCTCAAGGTCTTCCGGGTCGGTGGGCCGATCTCGCTGTCCGGCGTGCTGCCGATGCTGACCTCGCTCGGCGTGGAGGTGCTCGACGAGCGACCGCACGAGCTCTCCGGCCTGCCCAGCCGCACGTTCGTCTACGACTTCGGCCTGCGCTGCCCCGGCGGTCTGGCCGACAGCGCGCGGGCCGCGTTCACCGACGCCCTGCGCGCGATGTGGGAGGGGCGGGCCGAGACCGACGGCTTCAACCGGCTGGTGCTGCGCGCCGGTCTCGACTGGCGCCAGGCGACGGTGCTGCGGGCCTATGCGGCGTACCTGCGCCAGGGCAGCAGCCCGTTCACGACCGAGTCGATTGAGACCGGGCTGGCCGACAACGTCGACCTGGCGCGGCTGCTGGTGCGGCTGTTCGAGACCCGGTTCGACCCGGCCCGGTCCGATGACACGCGCGAGCACGAGCAGCAGGCCGTCGTGGAGCGGATCGAGCGCGCTCTCGACGAGGTGGTCAGCCTCGACCACGACCGGATCCTGCGGTCCTACCTGACCCTGATCCGGGCGACCCTGCGCACCAACCACTTCCAGACCCTCGACGGCCGGTACAAGGACTACCTGAGCCTCAAGCTCGAGCCGTCGGTCATCCCGGACCTCCCCGAGCCCCGGCCCCGCTTCGAGATCTTCGTGTACTCCCCGCGTGTCGAGGGCGTGCACCTGCGCTTCGGTGCGGTCGCCCGCGGCGGCCTGCGCTGGTCGGACCGGCGCGACGACTTCCGCACCGAGATCCTGGGCCTGGTCAAGGCGCAGATGGTGAAGAACACCGTGATCGTGCCGGTCGGCGCGAAGGGCGGGTTCTACGCCAAGCGCCTGCCCGACCCGGGGCAGCGCGACGCGTGGCTGGCCGAGGGCGTGGCCTGCTACCAGACCTTCATCCGCGGTCTGCTGGACCTGACCGACAACCTGGTCGACGGCGAGACGGTGCCGCCGACCGACCTCGTGCGCCACGACGGCGACGACTCCTACCTCGTGGTCGCTGCCGACAAGGGCACGGCGACCTTCTCCGACATCGCCAACGCGGTCGCCGCCGACTACGGCTTCTGGCTGGGCGACGCGTTCGCCTCGGGCGGCTCGGTGGGCTACGACCACAAGGCGATGGGCATCACGGCCCGCGGCGCCTGGGTGTCGGTACGCCGCCACTTCCGCGAGCTCGGCATCGACTGCCAGAGCGAGGACTTCACCGCCGTCGGCGTCGGCGACATGTCCGGGGACGTGTTCGGCAACGGCATGCTCTGCTCGGAGCACACCCGCCTGGTCGCCGCGTTCGACCACCGCGACATCTTCATCGACCCCGAGCCCGACTCCGCGGCGTCGTACGCCGAGCGCAAGCGGCTCTTCGAGCTGCCGCGCTCCTCCTGGCAGGACTACGACAAGGACCTGATCTCCGAGGGCGGCGGCGTGTTCCCCCGCACCGCCAAGTCGATCCGGCTGACCCCGCAGATCCGCGCGGCCCTCGGCATCGACGAGTCGGTCGAGAAGATGACGCCGAACGACCTGATCCACGCGATCCTGCTGGCCCCGGTCGACCTGCTGTGGAACGGCGGCATCGGCACCTACGTCAAGTCCCGCTCGGAGACGAACGCCGAGGTGGGCGACAAGGCCAACGACGCGATCCGCGTCGACGGCGGCGCTCTCCGCGCACGGGTGGTCGGCGAGGGCGGCAACCTCGGCCTGACCCAGCGCGGCCGGATCGAGTACGCCGAGGCGGGCGGCCGGGTGAACACCGACTTCATCGACAACTCCGCCGGTGTGGACACCTCCGACCACGAGGTCAACCTGAAGATCCTGCTGGACCGGGTGGTGGCCGGTGGCGACCTGACGACCAAGCAGCGCAACGCGCTGCTCGCCTCGATGACCGACGAGGTGGCCGACCTGGTCCTGCGCGACAACGCCGACCAGAACACGGCGCTGGCCAACGCCGCGAAGAACGCGCCGAGCCTGCTGCACGTCCACGAGCACTGGATGCGCCAGCTGGAGAGCGAGGGCCTGCTCGACCGCGAGCTCGAGGCGCTGCCCGACAGCAAGGAGGTCGCCCGGCGGATCGAGGCCGGCGGGGCGCTCACCCAGCCGGAGCTGGCGGTGCTGATGTCCTACACCAAGCTGGTGCTCGCCGACCGGCTGCTCGCCACCGACCTGCCCGAGGACCCCTACCTCGAGCAGGACCTCATCGGCTACTTCCCCTCCGCCATCCGCGAGGGGTACGCCGAGCAGATCGCCGACCACCCGCTGCGCCGCGAGATCATCGTGACCCAGGTCGTCGGCGACCTGGTCAACGGCGCCGGCATGACCTACTGGCCGCGGCTCGCGGCCGAGACCGGCGCGGACGTCGCCGACCTGACCCGCGCGAACTTCGTCGCCCGCGAGATCTACGCCTCGCTGCCGTGGCGGCAGGAGGTGGCCGAGCTCGACAACGTGCTGGACGCGGGCGTGCAGACCCGGCTGCGGGTCGAGATGCGCACCCTGGTCGAGCGCGCGTCGCGGTGGCTGCTCACCCACCGGCGCGGCGCCGACAGCCAGGAGACCGTCGACCACTTCGCCGGTCCGGTGCAGGCGACGCTGCCGCAGCTGCCCGAGCTGCTGTCCGGCCGCGAGTTGAGCGCGTACGACGAGCGGCGGGCCACGTGGGTCGCCGCCGGCGTACCGGAGGAGATGGCGGGACGCGCGGCCAGCTTCGAGGTGGGCTACGCCCTGCTCCACGTCGTCGACATCGCCCGGGCGCAGGACCTCGCACCGGACCTGGTGGCGCGGGTCCACTTCGCGGTGGGCGAGCGACTCGGGCTGCCGGTGCTGCAGCAGCGGATCGTGCGGCTGCCGCGGGCCGACCAGTGGCAGACGATGGCGCGGGCCGCGCTGCGCGACGACCTGCACGCCGTGCACGCCGAGCTCACCGCCCAGCTGCTCGCCGACGCGGACAGCCCGGCCGACACCGACTCGGTGGAGCTGGTGGCCGCCTGGGAGTCGCGTCACGCCGCCGATCTGGAGCGCGCGGCGACGCTGCTCGGGGACGTCTGCTCCGACGAGGACGCCGACCTCGCCCGCGTCTCGGTCGGACTGCGGGCGGTACGCTCCCTGCTGTCGTGACTCGGGACGCGGGGATGGAGCCCCGCGGCGGACCTCCCGTTTCGCATGCCTGCCGTTGGGGGAGACGGGACTCGTGGAACTGCACCAGACGCTGAAGGACCTCGTCACGACGTACGGCGCCGGGGTGCTCGGCGACCCCGCCGGTCTGCGCGGCATGCTCGACGACGTCCTCGACGAGTCCGCGGCCTCCCCGGGCGAGATCAACCTGCTCGTCGACGCCGTGCGCTTCGATGTCCTGAGCGGGCTCACCCAGATGATCGACGGCGGTGCCGACCCGGCGCGTGCGGTCGAGGAGAGCGGTGCGCGGCTCGCACGCGAGCGTGGCGGCGACGACGCGACGTCCGGCTCCTGGGCCGCCGCCGTGCTGGGGTACGCCGTCGGGCGGGTCCCCGAGGCGGTCGTGGTGCGCTACCGGTCCCAGCGGGCGCCGAGTCCGTTCGCGCCGCCCTCCGGCCAGCCGCTGCAGAGCCCGGTGCCGCCGCCGCTGTCCCCGGTCGCCCCGATCATGTCCCCGCCCCAGGCTCCGCCGCCCCCGCCGGCGCCCGCGTTCTCGCCGGTGCCGCCGAGGAACAGCCCGGCCGGCCCTCCGCCCCCGCCGGTGCAGTCGCCCCCGGCGGCCTGGCCCACCCCCGCCGCGTCGTACGCGCCGAGCGGCCCGGGTGGCCCGGGCGCGCCCCGCAGGTCCCGCAAGGCGCTGTGGATCGGCGGTGCCCTCGCACTGTTGCTCGTCGCCGGGGGAGTGGTGGGCGTCGTCGTCGCGACCAGTGGCGGTGACTCGCCCGACAAGCCGACCGACGACCCGAGCGGCCCGGCGGACCTGAGCGCCGCCGGGATCCAGCAGCGCTACGCCGGCCTGGGCAGCAACATCTCCGCGGGCATCAGCGACTGCACCGCCCTCGACCCGGCGACCGGCGAGTCCGAGGCGGTCTCCTGCACCACCCCGAGCGGCACGCTGCAGCTGACCACCTACGAGTCGCTGGGCGCGCTGAAGAAGGAGCGGCACCAGCGGCTCGACCGCCAGCGCGGCTCGCTCACCAACAACGCCGGCACCGCGGCGTACTACTCCTACGACCCGGAGATCGACAGCAGCAGCGACACGCCCGCCCTCGTCTACTGGGACACCGAGACCGATCTGCAGTCCGCGACCCTGTCGGGCGACGACGGCGTGAAGCTGTCGGCCGTCGAGGCGCTCTTCCGCAAGACCGACGCCCCCGTGGGCCCGCCGACCGGGGTCGTGAACTCCATGCTCGACCGGTTCCTCGGCTACTGGATCGACGACGAGTCGGTGTGCAAGCCGAGCCCGATCTACGCCAAGGGCGAGACCGAGGAGCTGTACTGCAAGGTGCGCTTCCGCGGCAGCCTGATCGGCGTCTCGTTCGGCCGGTTCGCGACCCGGGCCGAGGACGTCGACTACCGCGACTACTACCAGACCCAGTACCAGGCCGCCTCGACCCGTGGCGCCGGCCCGCGCTGGGTGTTCACCGACTCGCGCGACTACCTCGAGGGCGGCGCCCGCTACACCTACGTCGAGCGCGACGGCGGCAAGGCGTACACGATCGGCTTCTGGGACTGGCACTACAGCGGCTGTGCCTGCTGGGCGACCGCCTACACCAAGGGCAGCGACACCGCGCTGGTCGACGCGTGGTGGACCAAGGCCCTCGCCGAGAGCTACTGATTGCGTACGACGAGCGCCAGCGTCGTGTCGTCCCCGCCCACCCGGGCGGGCTCGGCCAGCCAGCCGGGCAGGTGCTCGGAGACCCAGCCCAGGCCGTGCTCACGGGAGTACTCCCACAGCTGCTGACCGGTCTGCTGCCACCAGTCGCCCGACGCGCGTGACTTGCCGAAGCCGTCGGTGCACAGGAAGCCGAGGCTGATGTCCTCGACGGCCGTGTCGTAGACGGCGAGGTGCAGCGAGGCCATCGGGTCGGTCTGGCACAGCGAGTTGGTGTGCACGCCGTCGTGGAACGGGTCGTCGGGCAGCGGCCGGAAGGCCTCGCCGCGGCTGTCGACCAGGACCGCGTCGCCGTCGCCGATCTGGGCGACGACCAGCACGTCACCGCTGACCGCCAGGACCAGCAGGGTGCTGCCGTAGGGGCGCAGCGGGTCGGCGTCGGCTCCGACAGCACGCTGCTCGTCGGTGAACGGATGGCCGGCGATGTGCTCGCGGACCCGCGCCGTCCACGAGGACACGATCGCGGCGCACGCGCGGCGGACCACGTCGGCGGCCAGCTCCACCTCGGTCAGCTCGCCGAGGACCCGGCGTACCTCCTCCACGGCGGTGGCGACCGCCAGCGAGGCGCCGACGTCGCTGCGGAAGTGGGCGTGGTGCCCGTGCCCGTCGGCGACCGCGATGACCGTGCGGTCGGCGTCGGCCCAGGTGAGCACGGCGTCCTGCAGCGGCAGGCCGTCGCGGACGTGCACCGAGCCGATGGTGGTCGCGGCGGTCGGCACCCAGCGCGGCGGACGGGCCGCCCCGCGGTCGATGGTCGCCACGGCCGGCGCCCCGACGCTCTCGATCGGCCTGTCGCTCATCCCAGCGTGCTCCAGATCGGCTCGCCGCCCGGGGAGGGCGGCACGCTCGTGACGCCGCCCTGGCCCACGACCGGGCGGGAGGCCACCTTGGAGGCGGCCTTGGAGGCCCAGACGATGTACTCGACGAGCTGCTCGGGGTTGTCGGCGCGCAGCAGCGGGATGTCCTCGTCGCCGATGAAGCGGCGCAGCGCGTTCATGTCGGCGTCCCGCCCGACCCCGAGCGCCAGGCGGACCGCGGTCGCGCCCCAGCGGTTGCTCAGCAGGGTCTGCAGGCCGTCGGCGAAGGTGACGCCGGAGCTCTCGGTCGGCCGACCGTCGGAGACCAGGATGATCGCCGGCGGGAAGGCGCTCGCCGAGGCGTCGATCTCGTCGAGGGCCTTGGTCAAGGTGACGAGTGCGCTGCCGAGCTCGGTGAACCCGCGCGGGACCGCCTCGAGCCGCTCCCAGTGCACCTGGTCGACCGGCGTGGGCTCCTCGATGACCCAGCGTGGCTCGTTGGCGAACGCCAGCACCCGCACCAGCAGCTCGGCGTGCGGATTGGCCCGCGCCTCGTCGCGCAGCTGGGGGAGGACCTCGGTGATCGCGTTGTTGAGGGCCTGGATCCGCCCGCCGCGGAGCATCGAGCCCGACACATCCAGCACGAAGACGAAGTGCAGCGGCTTGCGCGTCAGCGCACCGCCCAAGCGATCACTCATGGTCACCCTCCACAGGTCCGAGGATATAGATTGTCGCGCAAATGGTTCTCGCAGAAGGCAGTGGCGTCGATCTGGGTCCGCTCGGCTACGCCTGGGTGACGCGCCTGCTCGGTCAGGGCGGCCAGGGCTACGTCTTCGAGGTCCAGCGCCAGAGCGGCGAGCCGCTGGCGCTGAAGTGGTACAAGCCGGAGAGCGCCACCCCCGAGCAGTACGACGAGATGCAGCAGCTCGTCGAGATCGGCTCCCCGCACCGGCGGTTCCTGTGGCCGCTCAGCATGGCGCGGGTCGGTGGGCAGCCGAGCTTCGGCTACGTGATGAACCTGCGCAACCAGCGCTACCTCGAGCTGAGCTACCTGCTGCTCAACGCCGATCGCGACGGCCGGCCGCTGGACGTCTCGTTCGCGGCGATCATCGAGCTGTGCCGCCAGCTGAGCTTCAGCTTCCTGCGGCTGCACGCCCGCGGGCTCTGCTACCGCGACATCTCCTTCGGCAACGTCTTCTTCGAGCCGTCGACCGGCGACGTGCTGGTCTGCGACGTCGACAACGTCGGCATCGACAACGGCTCGAGCCGGGTGCTCGGGACGCCGTACTTCATGGCGCCCGAGGTCGTCCGCGACCTGACCTACCAGACCCTGCCGAACACCGACACCGACCGGCACTCGCTGGCGGTGCTGCTGTTCTACGCGCTCTTCCTCGGGCACCCGCTCGAGGGCGCGCGGACCGACGCCGGCATGCGCGACGCCCAGTGGCTGATGACCCACTTCGGGACCGACCCGCTGTTCTGCCTGCACCCCGAGCGCACCGAGAACGCGCCGGCCGAGATCGTCCAGCGCTATTGGCGGATCTACCCGCAGTTCGTGCGTGACCTGTTCGTGCAGGCGTTCGTGGACGGCCTGGACCGGCCGGCCGTGCGGGTCACCGAGGGACAGTGGATCCGCGCGCTGGACCGGCTCCGCGACGGCATGCTCCCCTGCCCGGCCTGCGGTACGACGAACTTCTGGACACCCGGCCCCGACCCGGTGGCCTGCTGGCAGTGCGATGCGCCCCTCGCGCCGGCGTACGTGATGGAGATCGGGCGCCGGGTGGTCGCGGTCGGCGACCGGACGACCCTCCGCGCCGACCACCTCACCTCGGGCGTCGACAACCCGGTGATCATCGGCGAGGTGCTCCGGCACCCCCAGGCGCCGGACCGCTGGGGGCTGCACAACACCTCGGACTTCTCCTGGCCGGTGGCCTACCCGGGCGGGCAGAGCTTCCTGCTGCAGCCCGGCAGCACCCTGGAGCTGGTCGAGGGCACGCGACTGCAGCTGCGCGACGCAGTGCTGTCCGTACGTCGCGGCCCGGCCTAGACGACCGGCGTCGGCGGCTCGCGCCCGTCCAGCACGGCCGCGACGTTGGCCACCGCGAGGCGGGCCATGGCCTCCCGGGTGGCGCCGGCGGCGCTGCCGATGTGGGGGACGAGCACGACGTTCTCCAGGTCCACCAGCCCGGGGCTCACGGCAGGCTCGTGCTCGAACACGTCGAGCCCGGCGGCGCCGAGGGCGCCGCTGCGCAGCGCCTCGACCAGCGCGGCCTCGTCGACGACGGGGCCGCGGGAGGTGTTGACCAGGATGCCGTCCGGGCCGATCAGGGCGAGCTCGCGGGCGCCGATCAGGTGCCGGGTCTCGGTGGTGAGCGGGCAGTGCAGGCTCACCACGTCCGCGGCGCGCAGCAGGTCATCCAGCGGCATCAGCTCGATGCCGAGCTCGGCGGCCTCGGCGGCGTGGGAGCGGGTCGGGGTCGCGATCACGCGCATGTCGAAGGCGAGCGCGCGCCGCGCGACGGCCAGGCCGATCCGGCCCAGGCCGACGATGCCGAGGGTGGCGCCGGCGCTGAGGTCGAGGCCGGCGAAGAAGGTCGGGCTCCACTCCCAGCGCCGTCCGGCCCGGATGAACCGGTCGCCCTCGGCGACCCGCCGGGCCGTGGCCAGGACCAGCGCCATGGTGAGGTCGGCGGTCGCCCCGTCGAGCGTGCCGGGCGTGTTGGTGATGCGGACGCCGCGGGCCCGTGCCGCCTCGAGGTCGATGTTGTCGAAGCCCACCGCGTAGTTGGCCACCACCTTCAGCTGCGGCCCCGCGGCGTCGAGCAGCTCGGCGTCGACCCGGTCGGTCAGCCGGGCGATGACGGCGTCGCAGCCGGCGATGTCACGCAGCACCTGGTCGCGCGGGGTGTCGGGGCGCTCGGCCATGGTGGCGTCCCACGGCAGCGCGCGGATCTCGTCGGGCACGGCTCCCGGTGGCGGGAAGGTCACGTGCACGCGCGGGCGATCGCCCACTCAGCCGGCCTTCTTCTTGGCCGGCGCCTTCTTGGCGGCCTTCTTCGCCGCGGTCTTCTTGGCGGGCGCCTTCTTCGCGGGCTTCGCGGGCGCCTCGCCGCGCGCGGTCTTGGCCGCCTCGACCGAGCGCTGCAGCGCGGCGAGCAGGTCGACGACCTCGCCACCGGTCTTGGTCGAGGTGGCGGTCCGCTGGACCTCGCCGCCCTCGATCTTCGCCTTCACGACCGCCTGGACCGCCTCCGCGTAGTGGTCCTCGAACTCCTCGGGGTCGAAGTCGCCCGACAGCGTCTCGACCAGCGTGCTCGCCATCTTCCGCTCGGCCGGCTTCACCTCGCCGGTGTCGATGGTGAAGTCGGGGACCCGGATCTCGTCGGGCCACAGCAGCGTCTGCAGCACGATCACCGGCTCGCCCTTCGGCACCTGGTGCACGCGCAGCAGCGCGATCGTGCTCCGCTGGCGCAGCGCCACGGTCACCACCGCGACCCGGCCGGCCTCCATCAGCGCCTCGCGCAGCAGCGCGTAGGGCTTGGCGCCGGTCGACTCGGGCTCGAGGTAGTAGGCCTTCTCGAACATCATCGGGTCGACCTGCTCGGCGGGCACGAACTTCTCCACCGCGATCTCGCGGGAGGCCACCAGCGGCAGGTCGCGCAGGTCGTCGTCGGTGAGGACGACCATCTCGCCGTCCTCGGTCTCATAGCCCTTGGCGATCTCGGAGTAGGGCACCTCCTCGCCGTCGACCGAGCAGATGCGCTGGTAGCGGATCCGGCCGCCGTCCTTCTCGTGCACCTGACGGAAGGACACGTCGTGGCTCTCGGTGGCCGAGTAGAGCTTCACGGGCACGCTGACCAGCCCGAACGAGACCGCGCCCTTCCAGATCGCACGCATGTCCTCACGGTATCCGACAGGATGGACAGCATGCCGTTCGTTCGACCCATGCTCGCCACGAAGGGGGACCGGGTGCCTGCGGGCGCTGACTGGGTGCACGAGGTCAAGTGGGACGGCATCCGCGCCATCGTGACCGTCACCCCCGGCGAGGTGCGTGCGTTCACCCGCAACGCCAACGAGGTCCCCGTGCCGCACCTGGCCGATCTCGGCGCGCTCGGGCACGCGATGACCCTGGACGCCGAGCTGGTCAACCTGGGCGAGCGCGGCCCCGGTGCCGCCCGGCAGGGCCGCCTCTTCGTCTTCGACCTGCTCACCCTCGACGGCGAGGACCTGATGCCGCTGCCGTGGTCCGAGCGCCGTGCCCGGCTGGACGCGCTGCACCTCGGCGACGAGGAGTGGGTCGTGCCTCCGACGTACGACGACGGGGAGATGCTGCTCGCCGCGACCCGTGACCAGGGGTTGGAGGGCATCGTGTCGAAGCTGCGCTCGGCGCCGTACCGGCCGGGCGTGCGCAGCCGCGACTGGCTGAAGTTCCCGCACCGGCCCCGCGAGTCGTACGTCGTCGGGGGCTGGCGTCCCGAGAAGGACACCACCGGCAACCGGCTGGGCGCGATCCTGGTCGGCAGGCCGACCGAGGGCGGGCTCGCGTTCCTGGGCCGGGTCGGGTCCGGGCTGGCAGGGAAGGCGGGCGCGCGGCTCGCCGAGCAGCTGGCCGGACTGGCCAGACCGACGAGCCCGTTCGTGGAGGCGCTGCCGAGGGCCGACACGCTCGGCACCACCTGGGTCGAGCCACGGATCGTGGTCGACATCGAGTCGCTCGGGATCGGCTCCCAGGGCCGGCTGCGGCAGCCGTCGTACCAGGGCGTCCGGATCGACCTGACCCCGGAGGACCTGCGATGACCGAGACCTGGGTGGACGTCGAGGGGCGTCACCTCAAGCTCACCAACCTGGCGAAGGTGTTGTACCCCGACACCGGCTTCACCAAGGGCGAGGTGCTCGACTACTACGCCCGGGTGGCGCCGGCGCTGCTGCCGCGGCTGGCGGCGCGGCCGGTGACGCGGATCCGCTGGCCGCACGGGGTCGGTCGGGAGAGCTTCTTCGAGAAGAACAAGCCGCGCGGCACCCCGTCCTGGATCCGTACGGCGACGGTGCCGACGACCGGCTCGCGCGCGCAGGCCCGCGGCAGCGACACCATCGAGTTCCCGATCATCGAGTCGCTGCCGGCGCTGATGTGGGCGGCGAACCTGGCCGCGCTGGAGCTGCACGTCCACCAGTGGACGGTCTCGGACGCGGGCGAGCCGCTGGGCGCCGATCGGATCGTGATCGACCTCGACCCGGGCGAGCCCGCCGGCCTGCACGAGTGCTGCCAGGTGGCCCTGCTGGCGCGCGACCTGCTGGCCGAGCGCGACCTCGACGTACTCCCCGTCACCAGCGGCAGCAAGGGCCTGCACCTCTACGCGCCGCTGGCCTCGCCGATCCCCCCGGACGACGCGACCGCGCTGGCCAAGGAGCTCGCGGAGGGACTCGAGACCGCGCACCCCAAGCTGGTCACCGCCACCATGACCAAGTCCCGCCGGCACGGCAAGGTGTTCCTGGACTGGTCGCAGAACTCCGGCTCCAAGACCACCGTCGCGCCCTACTCCCTGCGCGCCACGCCCCGCCCCCAGGTCGCGACGCCCGTCACCTGGGACGAGGTCGGCGCGGGCGCCGAGGACCCCTTGGGCCTGGAGCAGTTCTCGCCCGCCCAGGTCCTCGAGCGGATCGAGGACCTGGGCGACCTGATGACGAGCTGACCTGCTCGATCTACTTGACGACGGCGGTGAGCCCGCTCATCGCCGACCCGGTCTGGTACCCGGGCACCGTCACGAAGGCGATGACCTCGATCCGGGTGCCCTTCACCGAGGCGGGGACCTTCAGCGTAGTGGAGGTCGTCGGGCGGCCGATGGCGCCGCCGTACTGACCCCCGTTGAACGCCCACTGGTACTTCACGACGGCGCCGGCGGGCAGGCCCGTGATGTGTGCGGTCAGGATGCTGCCGACCTTCGCCGTGCCGGTGATGGTGGGCTTGTTCGGCACCTTGTAGACCGGCTTGGTGACCGGGCCGACGTACGCCGAGGTGACCGTCGACGGGGCTCGGCCGGAGGCCGTCCCGGTGACCGCGACCTTGATCTTCTTGCCCGCGTCAGCGGCCTTGGGCGTGTACGACGCCGCCGTGCCGACCTTCGTCGTGCCGGCGTACCAGGCGTAGGTGAGGGCCGCACCGGACTGCCACGAGCCGGTGGTCGTGATCGTCAGCTTCCTGCCGACCTGCGGGCTGCCGGTGACGGCGACCTTCGACGGCTTGGCGGTCGCCAGGAGCGGGACATCGACCGCGCTGGTCGCCGCCGCCGCACCGGTGAAGAAGCCGTTGCCCTGGGTCACGGCGAACGTGTAGCTGTGGCCGCGGACCAGGCCGCTCACGTCCACCGTCGCGGCGGTGCCGTCGAGGTAGCCGTCAACGCCGTCGAACGTGGTCGTGACCGTCTTGAAGGGGGTGCCGGTGGCGGTGTCGATGGCCGTCACGCTCGCCGAGGTGATCGTGGTGCCGCCGTTCTCGGCGGCGTCCCAGGCCACGGTCGCGGTGGTGCCGCTGAGCGTGGCGGTGGGGGTCGGGGCCGACGGGGCGACGACCTGGATCAGGGCGGGGGCACCGGCGAGGTCGTTGTCCGAGGACAGCAGCAGGTAGTCCGCGTCGGCGGTGGTGATGAAGTTCTGCGGTGCGCCGCTGCTCGTGGTCAGCACCGGAGCAGGAGCATCCGGCGTGTAGGTGGTGTCGGCCGGATCGACGACGCTGATCCCGCCCCATGCGCCGAGCCACAGGTCGCTGCCGACCACGCCGACCTGGGTCCAGCCGGTGGGGACGGCGCCGGTCGCCTGGAGGGTGTCCGCGGCCGGGTCGCCCGGGTGGACGCTCGCGACCTGGGTCTCACTGTCATCGATGCCCGACCCGGCGATGTACACGGTGCCGTCGGAGCCGATCGTCATCCCCATCGCCCCGCCGAGGCCGGCCGGGAGGTCGATCGGCGCACCGTCGGGCTGGTCGAGGTTCCACAGCTGTCGGGTCACAGAGTCGCCGATGTCGTCGACGACGGCGAACGCGGTGCCGGACGTGGGGTCGGTGGTGATGATGGAGGAGGCCGTGTAGACGTGGCCGTCGGTGCACACCGGTGCGCTCTCGATCGCGGCTGTGTCGGCCGCGGCCCAGGTCCAGGTCGCCAGGCAGTTGCCGGCCGTGCCGAGGGCGACGAAGCCATCGACGGTCGTCGTCACGCCGCTGATGGAGATGCCCGCGTCCGTGCCGTCGGGGAGGGTGATCGCCGTTGCCTGGCCACCGCTCACGGTCCACACCTCGTTGCTGTTGGCCGCGATCGCGACCGTGTCGCCGTTCGCGACCGGAGTGCCGACGGCGTACGACGCCGGGAACGTCACGGGCGACCCTGCGAGCCCGGTGCTCAGGTCGACCGGGGTGACGGAGAGGCCGTCAGGGCCGCCGCCGGCGACGACGTACGCCGTCGATCCATCGCTGGAGACGGCCATCCCCGCCGTCTGGGTACCGGCGGTGCCGACCGGGGTGCTCCAGGTCGCGGGCGTGGCCAGCGCGGGCGTGGCCACCCCGATGACGGTGGAGGCCACGGCGGCGGCAGCGATGCCGGCCCCGAGAGACGTGCGAATCTTCACGAGAAGCCTTTCGAAGGAAGGTGAGGTCCGAGGGTCGCACGAATGCGGCATCGACGATGCGGAATAGCGAGAACGTCCGCCCGAAGGGCCTGATCGGAAGAAATGCCGGCGACCTGAGGGTCCGCGGCGGCAGGTCCCGGTGTGTTGCCGGAGCTCAGGCCGGGCCGTGGCCGCGGTGCTCGCGCTGGGCGCGACGCTGCTGCAGGCGCTCCTGGGCGGCCGCGAGGTAGGCGAGGCACGGCGCCTCGGTCCCGCGGTGCCGCTCCTCCAGGTGCAGGATCCAGCGGTCCATGGCCGCCATGTAGCCGTTGTCCTCGCCGGGGCGGTACGCCGACCACTGCCGGCGACCCTTCACCTCGCACTCGGTGCAGGTGATCTTGTAGACGAACCGCTCGTCAGCGCCCAGGTCGATCCGCACCCGCGCCAGCGGGCCGGCCTCGACGCCGGCCTTCCTCTCGCGCGCGGATCGGCTGGCAACCATGGGGCACTCCTGTCGGTACGGCGGGGGGGACGGGTCAGTCCCGGCGGCGCATCCCGTAGACGTCGTACTCCGCGACCGGGTGGGCCGAGGCGAGCGCCTCGTGCGAGCTGCCGCCGTCGATCTCGTCGAGCGTGGCGTCGACGAGCAGCTGCAGCTCGGGGGAGGGGTTCGAGACGCGCTGCGGCGACGACTCGATCTTCCAGCCGCGGTGCCCGAGGTCGTTGAACAGGCTGACCAGGGTGGTGTTCTTCTCGGCCACGAAGCCCTCGAACCCGTCCCCGGCCTCGATCAGGTAGACCGGCCGCGTGACCGCGAGCGCAGCGGTGTCGTAGAGCGGCACCCACAGGCGCGCGTACTCGTACGACCGATTGCTCATGCTTCCACTGTAGTGCGACGCGGTGTCCGCCGCGCGCAGTTGCGGAGCGTCAGCTCCGGAAGCCGACCTGCCCGGCCACGCTGCGGCCGATCTCGACGTAGGCGAGCTTCGCGGTGGGGACGAGGGTGACCTTGCCCTTGGCGTCGGTGAGCGAGAAGACGCCGTCGGAGTCGATCGCCGTCTTGAGCGCCGCGGCGATCGCCTCGTTGGTCTCCTCGGTCTCGACGACCAGCTCGCGGGCGACGTTCTGGACGCCGATCTTGACCTCGACGGTCATGTCATCTCTCCTCGGTTGGTGCAGAACTTGAGTCGGTGGTGTGGTCGCCGTGCTCGAGCGGGTAGCCGCCGATGCCGCGCCACAGCAGTGCGGACACCAGTGCGACCGCCTGATCGCGGCTGATCCCTGCGCTGTCGGAGAGCCAGAACCGCGAGCTCACCTGCGCCATTCCCACCAGCGATGCGGCGAGCAGGCGGGCCGCGGGTGCGGGCAGTGCGGTGTCCTCCTGGATGACCGCTGCCACGGCGTCGGCGCACTCGATGGTGACGCGCTCCAGGTGCTCGCGCACGGCCGGGTCGTTGGTCAGGTCGGACTCGAAGACCAGGCGGAAGGCGCCGGTGTCGTGCTCGACGTAGGCGTAGAAGGCGTCGACGGTGGCGCGTACGCGCTGCTCGTTGTCCTGGGTGGAGGCCAGCGCGGTGCGGCAGTTGTCGATGATCGCGTCGCAGGAGGTGTCGAGCAGCGCGAGGTAGAGCTCGAACTTGCCGGGGAAGTGCTGGTAGAGCACCGGCTTGGAGACGCCCGCGCGCTCGGCGATGTCGTCCATGGCGGCGGCGTGGTAGCCGTTGGCGACGAACACCTCGAGCGCGGCCGCCATCAGCTGCTCACGGCGCTCGCGCCGCGGCAGGCGCACGGCACGTGACCGGCCCGCCTCGACGTCGTACGACTCCCTGACCACGTCCGAACCCTACTCGCCACCGCACCACGTCCGGATGACGGGATGGACCGACTTGTCGTGTCGCCCCCGCCTGCCACCATGGACAGGTCGGGAACACGCCGCTGCCGCAGGGCGTTGACGCCCGTGACAACCGAGAGTCCCCGAGCAGGAGAACACCGTGAGCTTCCCCCCGCTGGTCGAGCCGGCCGCCGAGCTGACCATCGACGAGGTACGTCGCTACAGCCGCCACCTGATCATCCCCGACGTCGGCATGGCCGGCCAGAAGCGGCTGAAGAACGCCCGGGTGCTCGTGATCGGCGCCGGTGGTCTCGGCAGCCCCGCGCTGCTCTACCTGGCCGCCGCGGGCGTCGGCACGCTCGGCATCGTGGAGTTCGACGAGGTCGACGAGTCGAACCTGCAGCGCCAGGTCATCCACGGCCAGTCCGACATCGGCCGCCCGAAGGCCGAGTCGGCCAAGGAGTCGGTCGCGGAGATCAACCCGCTGGTCAACGTCATCGTGCACAACACGCGCCTCGACAACGACAACGTCAAGGAGATCTTCTCCGGCTACGACCTGATCGTCGACGGCACCGACAACTTCGCGACGCGCTACATGGTCAACGATGCGGCGTACTTCCTGGGCATCCCGTACGTCTGGGGCTCGATCTACCGCTTCGACGGCCAGGCCAGCGTGTTCGCGCCCAAGCAGGTCGAGGGCGCTCCCTGCTACCGCTGCCTCTACCCCGAGCCGCCGCCGCCGGGCATGGTCCCCTCGTGCGCCGAGGGCGGCGTGCTGGGCGTGCTCTGCGCCTCGATCGGCTCGATCCAGGTCAACGAGGCCATCAAGGTGCTCACCGGCATCGGCGAGCCGCTCGTCGGCAAGCTGATGATCTACGACGCGCTGGAGATGGAGTACCGCAAGCTGAAGGTCCGCAAGGACCCCAACTGCGCGCTGTGCGGCGAGAACCCGACCGTCACCGACCTCATCGACTACGACTTCTTCTGCGGCGCGGTCTCCGAGGAGGCTGCCGACGCTGCCGCCGACTCGACGATCTCGGTCGTGCAGCTCGAGCACATGCTCAAGGAGCGCGAGGAGGGCACCCGCGACTTCGTCCTCATCGACGTGCGCGAGCCCAACGAGTACGAGATCAACCAGATCCCCGGCTCGGTCCTCATCCCCAAGGGCGAGTTCCTCAACGGCAACGCCCTCGAGCAGCTGCCGCAGGACAAGCAGATCGTGCTGCACTGCAAGTCGGGCGTGCGCTCGGCCGAGTGCCTCGCGGTGGTCAAGGGTGCGGGCTACGACAACGCCGTGCACGTCGGCGGCGGCGTGGTCGCCTGGGTCAACCAGATCGACCCGAGCCAGCCGGCGTACTGAGGGCGTAACACCCGCGCGCGAGTCTCGTTGGGAAGGGCAGAGCGCGGTCCGTCGTGGGGGCGGCCGCGTGAAACTTCGAAGCGTGCATCGCCGACGAGGGAGCAAAGCAGAGGGTCTCACCGTTCGCGGTGGGGCCCTCTCGCGTTCTCGGGTAGAACAGTCCCGTGCAGGAGGAGTACGTCGAGCGGGTGCTCGAGCTCGTGGAGCGGATCCCGCCCGGCCGGGTCACGACGTACGGCGCGCTCGCCGACGCCGTCGGTGGCGGGCCGCGTCAGATCGGCTCGGTGATGGCACTCCACGGAGCTCCGGTGCCGTGGTGGCGGGTGATCCGCGCCGACGGCTCGCTCCCGCCGAGCCACGGGGAGCGCGCACGGGCGCACTACGAAGAAGAACGCACGCCGACCCTCCCGTCCGGGAAGGTCGACGTGCGTTCGGCGTTCTGGAGTCCGCTCGAGGCGGGGTAGGTCAGCCGAGCGACGCCACGGCGGCGTCGTAGTCAGGCTCCTGGGCGATCTCGGGGACCAGCTGGGAGTGGATGACCTTGCCGTTCTCGTCGACCACGACGATCGAGCGGGCGAGCAGGCCCTCGAACTTGCCGTCGGTCAGGGCGACGCCGTAGTCCTCGCCGAAGCTGGAGCGGAAGCCGGACGCCGCGACGACGTTCTCGATGCCCTCGGCGCCGCAGAAGCGGGCCTGGGCGAAGGGCAGGTCGTTCGAGACGCACACGACGGTGGTGTTCTCCAGGCCCGAGGCGAGCTCGTTGAACTTGCGCACCGAGGCCGCACACACGCCGGTGTCGACGCTGGGGAAGATGTTGAGCACGGTGCGGTGGCCCGGGGTGAGGGTCACGGTCGAGAAGTCCGAGCCGGTCAGCTGGAAGGTCGGGGCGTCGGCGCCGACCGCGGGAAGGTCGCCGTTGGTGTGGACGGGGTTGCCGCCGAGTGCAGTGGTAGCCATGGTCCTTTCCTAGCAGGTAGCAGAAGGGCCGCCTCCGCCGGTACGGCGGAGACGGCCCCTCGGGTCAGTGGCGTGCGGATCTCGGATCAGCGCAGGCGGCCGATCATCGTCACCGCCCGGCGCAGGTCGCGCATCTGGCGCTCCCAGGTGATGCCGGCCAGCGTCAGCACCACGCCGGCCAGGCCGATCCACACCCACTGCGGCACGGTGGTGGCGTACGGGCCGATCTCACGGAGCACCAGCACCGCTGCGGTGGCCGCTCCCGCCAGCACCGGGGTGCTCCACCGCAGGGCGCCTCCGGCCAGCACGAGCACCACGCAGCCGGCGCCGAGCAGCAGCGCCCGCAGCGAGATCGGGTCGCCCAGGACGATGAGCGTCGTCGGGACCAGAGCCAGGAGCAGGGCCGGCAGCAGCACCTCGGTGCCGGCGGCCGGGTGGCGACGCAGGTGCAGCAGCCCGGCGACCAGGAGCGCGGCAGCGAGCGGCAGGGTGAAGGCCTCGACCGTGGTGATGTGGCGCTCCGCGAGCAGGCTGAACACGCTGATCGCGAACGCCGGCACCATCGCGACCTCGCCGATCAGGCGGACCGGCTGCGCGACGGCGGTGGCCGCCAGCCAGGCTGCGACGATCACCGCCGTGCCGGCCGCGGCGGCGGTGAGTCCGGCGCTCGGGATGGCCGCGACGGTGGCCGCAGCGAGGATCCCGAAGGCCGCGGAGGCGTACGCCGCTCCGGACCGGCCGCTCAGCGCACCGGCCACGCCGAGCCCGACCGCGGTGAGGGCGAGGACGCCCACGGAGGCGGCCAGCGGGACGTCGTACGACGCCGTGGCGATCGCGGAGGCGACGCCGGCACCCGGGAGGGCGAAGCGCAGCAGTCGGCTGAGGTCGGGACGCCGGGCTCCGGCGAGGGCGGTGGCCAGCAGTGCAGCCAGAACGAGCACAGCCGGGACGACCAGTGCGGCCGCGACCGTGGTCGACGGGCCTTCGAGACGAACGAGGAACGCGGCGCCGAACGGGTCGACGTGGATCAGGGTCGTCCCCCAGCGGATCAGGTCGTAGCCGACGACGACCAGCACGGTGCCGCCCAGGAGCACCGCGCCGAGCGCGGCGGGAGCGATCGCGACGACGCGCAGCGTGCTGCGGACCAGCGCGAGGACCGCGGTCCACGCGGCCGTGACGGCGATCGTGACGGCGACGACGGTCGTGGCTGAGGAGCCGATGACCGGGATGGTGGCCGTCGCGGTCGCCAGCAGCGCGGTGCCGGACGCGCCGGCGAGGAGCACGGAGCGGTTGCGCAGCACGGCGGCCGGGACCAGCATCGTGGCGGCGGAGACGAGCAGCGACCAGCCGGTGCCGGCGACCCAGAGCTGGTGCAAGGTGGGTGACAACAGCGCCTCGACGAGCGCGGTGCCCGCGGCACCGGCCCAGGCCGGGCCGGCGGCGACCAGGCAGCTCCACTGCTGGGTGGGCAGGCCGGCACGACGCGCGGTCCACGCCAGGGCCGCGGCACCGACGACGGTGAGGTTGCCGATGAGCAACGGGTGGCCGTGGCCCAGGGCGGTGCCCCCCAGGTAGGCGAGCACGATGCCGACGCCGGACACGACCTGCGGCGCCACCAGGCGCGACGCCGCGCCGCCGAGGAGCGCGAAGGCGCTGCTCGCGGCGGCGAGCAGCCCGCCAGCGAGCAGCGTGGTGCCGGCTCCGTGGAGTCCGCCCAGCAGACCGGTGGCGGCGGCGCCGTACACGTCGAGGGTGAGGAAGCCGAGGGTGACGACGCTGATGGCCTCGGCGGCCATCCGCAGGCCGCCGCGGTGCAGGGCGAGCGTGGCGGTGAGAGCGCCGACGGTGAGGGCGGCCAGCACCGCGGTGCGGCCGCCGACACCCATCGTGGACCAGGAGACGGCGAGGAAGATGCCGGCCGCGGCGAGCAGGCAGAAGGCTCCGAGGCCGAGCAGGATCTTCGGCACGGAGGCGTAGGAGACGCCGCTGCGGGGAGGCAGCGGCGTCGTGTCGGGGAGGTACGGGGCGTGGGTCGTGTTCATGGGATCCATCCCCTCAAATCCGCGCGCGCGGGAACTCGGCCCCGCGACTCAGGTGCGACTGAGTAGCGATGCTCGAATCTCGGCCCGCATGTGGATGGCCGGTGCGGGGTTGCGTCGGCGGTGGGTGGTTGGCTTGACGTCGTGAGCATCCGGATCGCGCCGCCACGCCCCGCCCCGCCGGTGCCGACGCTCGACCCGTTCCAGCAGCAGGTGGTCGACCACGGCACCGGCCCGCTGCTGGTGCTCGCGGGCCCCGGCACGGGCAAGACCACCACGCTGGTCGAGGCGATCGTGGACCGCATCGAGCGTCGCGGCGCCCGCCCGGACCAGGTGCTCGCGCTGACGTTCTCGCGCAAGGCCGCCGAGCAGCTGCGCGACAAGGTCACCCTGCGCCTGGGCCGCACGATGGCGACCCAGCTGAGCTCCACCTTCCACTCCTTCGCCTACTCGCTGGTGCGGGAGTACGCCGTGGACGGGCTCTTCCCCGACCCGGCCCGCCCACCGCTGCGGCTGCTGTCCGCGCCCGAGCAGGAGGTCGTGCTGGCCGAGCTGCTCCGCGAGCGCGAGCACGCGGTCGGCTGGCCGCCCGAGCTGGCGCAGGCGCGTCGTACGCGCGGGTTCGCCCGGGAGCTGTCCTCGCTCATCGGCCGCGCGACCGAGCGCGGCCTGGGCTCGCGGCGGCTGCGCGAGGTCGGGCTCGCGGAGGGGCGCCCGGAGTGGGTGGCCGCCGCCGACTTCCTGGATCAGTACGACGACGTCCTCGGCGACCAGAACGCGCTGGACTACTCGGCGCTGATCGCGACCGCGGTGGCGATGCTGCAGGACCCGACCACCGGGATCCGCGACGACCTGCGGCGGCGGTTCCGCCACGTGTTCGTGGACGAGTACCAGGACACCGACCCGAGCCAGGTCGCGCTGCTGCGCGAGATCGTGGCGCCCGACGCCGAGCTGGTCGTGGTCGGCGATCCGCACCAGTCGATCTACGGCTTCCGCGGGGCGGACGTGCGCGGGATCCTCGAGTTCCCGCAGCGGTTCGCCGGCTCGGAGGTCGTGGTGCTGCGCACGACCCGCCGGTTCGGTCCCGAGTTGCTCGACGCCGCGACCTCGGTCGCCCGGCGGCTGCCGGTCCCGGCCGGCCTGTCGACCGAGCAGTCCGAGGCGTTCCGCACCCCGCTCACGTCGCTGCCGGAGGGCTCGGGTCGGGTCGTGGCGCTGACCTTCGACACCGAGCGCGCCGAGGCCGAGCACATCGCCGACCGGTTGCGTCGCGCGCACCTGACCGACGGCGTCGCCTGGTCCGACATGGCGGTGCTCGTGCGCTCGGGTGCCGCGATCACGGGTCTGCGCCGCGCGCTCGTCGCCGCCGGCGTACCGGTCGAGGTGGCGGCGGACGAGGTGCCGCTGCAGCGCGAGCCCGCGGTGCAGCCGCTGCTCGACGCGCTGCACCTGGTCGGGGAGGCCGACTGGCTCGACGCCGATCGGGCCCACGGCCTGCTGCTCTCGCCGCTGGCCGGTCTGGACCCGACCGACCTGCGGGCCGTCGCCCGAGCCCTCCGACAGCGCTCCCGCGCCGCGGGTGAGCCGCCGCTGGGGTCAGCCGAGGCGATCGCCGAGGTGCTCGCGGACGCGTCGCTGCTCGAGGGCGTCGAGGGCGAGGGCGCCGATCGCATCCGCGCCTTCGCCGCCCTGATCGACGCCGGCCGTGAGGTGCTCGATCAGGGCGGGAGCGTCGAGGAGGTCCTCTGGGAGCTGTGGGACGGCACCTCCTGGCCGCGTCGCCTGCGCGCCGCGGCCGAGGCCGGCAACCGCCACGCGCACCGCGATCTCGACGCGATCTGCGCGCTCTTCGACTACGCCGCCCGGGTGGAGGAGCGGGTCGGTCGCACCGGCGTCGTCGCGTTCCTGGAGGCCCTGCGGGCCCAGGAGATCCCCGGCGACTCGCTGTCCCAGCGCGGCGCCGTCGGCGACGCGGTCCGGCTGATGACCGCCCACCGCTCCAAGGGCCTGGAGTGGCGGCTCGTGGTCGTCGCGCACGTCCAGGAGGGCGCCTGGCCCGACCTCCGACTGCGCTCGGGCCTGCTCGACGTCGACCAGATCGGCCACGGCGGCATCGTCCCGCGCGCGACCCTGCGCGAGCTGCTCGCCGAGGAGCGTCGCCTGTTCTACGTCGCGTGCACCCGCTCGCGGGAGCGGCTGCTGGTCACCGCCGTCGCCAGCGCCGAGGACGACGGCGAGTCGGCGTCGCGCTTCCTGGCCGAGCTCGGTCTCGACGTCACGCCCGAGAAGGTGCACCGGGTCGGGCGGCCGCAGCGACCGATGTCGCTGGCCGGGCTGGTCGCCGAGCTGCGGCGTACCGTCGCCGACGATGCGCAGCCGATGGCGCTGAGGGAGGCCGCCGTACGCCGCCTCGCGCGACTGCCGATCCCGGCGGCGGATCCAGCGGCCTGGTGGGGCACCCGCGCCATGACGCGCTCCGAGCGGGCGCTGCGCGACCCGGAGCAGCCGTTCAAGGTCAGCGCCAGCATGCTCACCGCGATCGAGCGCTGCCCCGCGGCGTGGTTCCTCGACCGCGAGGCCGGCGGGGGGCAGACCAGCAACCAGGGCCAGGCCTTCGGCAACGTCGTGCACGCCCTCGCGGAGCGGGTCGGGCGTGGAGAGCTGAGCGCTCCGAGCCGCGACGAGCTGGTCGACCTGCTGATGACCAAGGTCGACGAGGTGTGGGACCAGATGCCGTTCCGCACCCCGTGGTCGGCGGCCAAGGAGCGCGAGGAGGCGCGCGCGGCACTGGCTCGCTTCGTCGACCACCACCGCGCCTCGACCCGCACCCCGGTCGCGTTCGAGGAGGGCTTCTCCGCGCCCCTGACGCTGTCGGACGGCACCCGGGTGGTCCTCAACGGCTTCGCCGACCGGCTCGAGATCGACGCCGAGGGCCGGATCGTCGTGGTCGATCTCAAGACCGGCAAGTCGATGCCGACCGACGCCAGCCTCCCCGAGAACCCCCAGCTCGGGCTCTACCAGCTGGCCGCCGAGCAGGGCGCGTTCGCCGAGGTCGTGCCTGAGGGCGCGGTGGGCGGCTCCGGCGGCGCCGAGCTGTGGCAGCTGCGGAGCGCGTCGTACGGAAGGGTCAAGGTGCAGCGGCAGGAGCCGCTCGAGCCGGCCGCCGACGGTGAGGAGCGGCCCATCGAGGCGCGCATGCGCGAGGCTGCCGAGCTGCTGCGCGCCGAGGTCTTCCCGACCAACGCCCACCCGAACACCTGCCGCATCTGCGCCTTCAAGGTGCAGTGCCCGGCCTGGAACTCCGACGGAGTCATCTGATGCGCATCGATTCCCCGGCCGACCTGCAGCGCGAGATGGGCACGGCGTACCAGGTCAGCGAGGCGCAGTGGGCGGCGATCTCCGCGCCCATGGCCCCGGCCGTCGTCATCGCCGGCGCGGGCTCGGGCAAGACCGAGCTGATGGCGGCCCGCGTCGTCTACTGCGTCGCCAACGGCCTGGTCACCCCCGACCAGGTGCTCGGCCTGACCTTCACCACGAAGGCCACCTCCGAGCTGCGCGAGCGCATCCGGAAGTTCCTGCCCGCCGACCCGGACGTCCCGGAGCCGACCATCTCGACCTACAACGCGTACGCCGCCGGCCTGCTCACCGAGCAGGGCCTGCGGATCGGGCACGAGCCCGACGTACGGGTCATGGCGGACGCGTCGCGCTACCAGCTCGCGACCCGCGCGATGCTGAGGCACCGAGGCCGGATCGAGGCGCTCAGCGACCACCCGCCGACGGTGATCGAGAACCTGCTGGCGCTCGAGTCGGCGATCAGCGAGCACCTGCAGACCACCGACGCCGTGCGCGAGCACGACGCGAAGATCCGGCCCCGCGTGCAGGTGGCGCTGGAGGCCGGCCCCAAGGGCGATCTGGGTCGGGTCCTCGCGGCGCTCGACAAGCGCGGCGAGCTGCTCGGGCTGGTCGACGACTACCGGCGCCTCAAGGACGAGCTCGGCCTGATGGACTTCTCCGACCAGGTGGCGCTCACGGCGCGGCTGGTCGCCGAGCACCCGCAGGTCGGCGAGGACGAGCGCGAGAAGTACCGGCTGGTCCTGCTCGACGAGTACCAGGACACCTCGGTCGCCCAGGCCCAGCTGCTCGCCGGACTCTTCGGCGGGGCCGCCGTCACCGCGGTCGGCGACCCCAACCAGGCGATCTACGGCTGGCGCGGTGCCTCGGTCTCGAACATCCTCAACTTCCCGAGGCAGTTCGCCCGTACGCCGTCGGACCCGGCGACCGTCTTCCCGCTCGTCGTCAACCGCCGCTCCGACCGCCGCATCCTCGAGGTCGCCAACCAGATCGCGCAGCCGCTCTACGACGCCTACCCGATGGTCGCGCCGCTCGAGGCCAAGCCGGAGGCCGCCGACGGCGAGGTGCGCACCCTGGTCCACGAGACGTACGCCGACGAGCTGGCCTGGCTCGCCCGTGAGGTCGCCGCCGCCCACGACCGTGGCACGCCCTGGGGCGAGATCGGGGTGCTCACCCGCGACAACGCGAACGCGGCCGACGTCTTCGACACGCTCTCGCGGGCCGAGATCCCGGTCGAGATCGTCGGTCTCGGCGGCCTGCTGCGCCTGCCCGAGGTCGCCGAGGTCGTCGCCACCCTGACCGTCCTCGGCGACCCCACCGCCAACCCCGAGGTGCTGCAGCTGCTCTCGGGCCCGCGCTGGGCGATCGGTCCGCGCGACCTCGCGCTGCTGGGGCGCCGGGCCAAGGCGTTGGTCGGCCGGCCCACGGGCGGGCGCGACCAGGCCGAGCGCTCGGTCGACCAGGCGCTCGGCGACGCCGTCGAGGGCTCCGACCCGGTCGACCTGCCGGCGCTGAGCGACGCGCTCGCCGATCCGGGGGAGCCCGAGGAGTTCCCCTACTCTCCGCAGGCGCGCGAGCGGTTCGCGCTGTTGGACGCCGAGCTGCGCCGGCTGCGCGTGCACGTCGGCGAGCCACTGCTCGACCTGGTGCGCCGGATCATCGACGCGACGGGCATCGACATCGAGCTGGCGTCCTCGGTCTCGCCGGCGGCGGCCGCCCGCCGCGACAACCTCGACCACTTCGTCCGCGCGATCGCCGACTTCACCTCCATCGACGGTGCGCAGAGCCTGCCCGCGCTGCTGGCCTGGCTGCAGGCCGAGGACGAGCACGGCGAGGGCCTCGACGTCGCCACCCCGTCCGAGAGCGACTCGGTCAAGCTGCTCACGGTGCACCGCGCCAAGGGCCTGGAGTACGACGCGGTCTTCCTGCCCGGCTGGTGCGTGGAGAAGTTCCCGCACAAGACGCTGCGGACCCAGTGGCCCAAGGGCCAGGCCGTGCTGCCGATCGCGCTGCGGGGCGACTGGGCCGACCTCCCGGCGTGGACCGACATCAGTGCGAAGGGGCTGACCGCCTTCGAGGGCGAGGCGCGGGCCCACCAGCACCAGGAGGAGCTCCGCCTGGCGTACGTCGCCCTGACCCGCGCGCGGCACACGCTGTGGGTGTCGTCGTACCTCTGGCACGAGTCGCGCAAGACACCCGTCGGACCCTCGCCCTTCCAGGAGCAGGTGCGCGACGCCATCGCGCGGTGGGGCGCCGAGCCCGAGCAGTGGCTCGAGCAGCCGCCGAAGGGCACGGACAACCCGATGTTCGGGCAGGGCGAGACGGTGCTCTGGCCGGTGACCGAGCGCTCCGCCGAGGCGCTGCGCCGGATCGCCGCCGCCGAGCTGGTGGCCGGCGTCGACCTGGGCGCACCCGACGGCGATCTCGGGCCGCACGCCGGGCTGGTCGCGACCTGGGACGCCGAGATCGAGCGCCTGCTCGCCGAGGTCGAGGCGCGGGGGGCGGGTCTCGGCGAGATCGCCCTGCCCGCCGCCCTCTCGGCCACCTCGCTGGGTCGCCTGCGTGAGGACCCCGACGCCTTCGGGCGCGACCTGGCCCGCCCGATGCCGCGCCGGCCCTCACCGGCCGCTCGCTTCGGATCGCGGTTCCACGCCTGGGTCGAGGCGCGGTTCGGCCAGCAGAGCCTGCTCGACGTGGACCGGCTGAGCGGCCGCGCCGACAGCGAGGTGTCGCGCGCCGACGAGGCGGAGCTCGACCAGCTGATCGCCCGCTTCGAGGACGGCGAGTTCGCCGACCGGGTGCCGATCGCGGTGGAGGCGCCGTTCGCGTTGGTCCTCGGGGGCCAGGTCGTGCGCGGCCGCATCGATGCCGTGTACGCCGATCCGGACGACCCCGCAGGCTTCCTGCTGGTCGACTGGAAGACCAACGCCCGCGCGAACGCCGATCCGCTGCAGCTCGCCGTCTACCGGCTGGCGTGGGCCGAGCTGCGCGGCGTACCGGTCGAGCAGGTGCGCGCGGGGTTCTACTACGTGCGGACCGGCCACCTCGTCGTACCGGACGAGCTGGCGGGCCGGGCCGAGCTGGAGGCGATCCTCAGCCCCGACGCACGACCGTGATGCGCGGCGGGGTGGCGAGGCTCTGGCCGACCACGCAGTAGCGCTCGGTCGAGGCGGCGATCCGGTCCAGGCGTGCCCGGTCGGTGTCGGTGTCGACCGTGATGGTGACGGCCACGTCGCTGATCCCGACCGGCACGTCCCGGTCGATGCCGAGGGTGCCGCGCGCGTCCCAGGTGCAGGTCGCGGCCAGCTCGACGTCGCCGACCGCGACGCCCATCGCGGTGGTCACCGCTCGGAAGGTGACGCCGACGCAGCCCAGCAGGGCCTCCATCAGCAGGTCGGCGGAGCAGGCGTCGCTGCCGTCCCCTCCGGTCGCGGGGTGCTGGCCGGCCCGGATCGGTCCCGCCCACCCCTCGATGGTCGCGGTGATGCCGGGATCGAGGAAGTCGCCCCGGGCGCCGGAGGTCACCCGCGCGCTCGCGGGGTCCTCGCGGTAGCGGTCCTTGAGCGGTGCCTGGCGGGCACGCAGCGTGTCGGCGTCCATGCCTGATCATCGCCCAGGCCGGCCCGCCCTGTCTCTCGTCGGTCTCTACGCTGGAGCCCGTGAGCCACCCCCACCTCGCCATGACCCGGAACCCGCACGAGCGGCTCGGCCTGCACCGCACCGACGAGGCATGGCTGGCCGCCCGGTGGGCGGAGCCGAGCAGCCGGGTGCTGGTCGTGTCCGGGACGCGCGTTCGGCCCGTGGACCGGGCGCTGGAGTGGGTGCCGAGCGCGGACGCACCCGACGGCGTACGACTGCTGCTGGGGGAGCGCGACGGCGTCACGTCCTGGGCGGTGATCACCGGTCCGGAGGCAGCGAAGGCGGAGCCGGGCGCGTGGCTCCCGCTGCGTGGCCTGCTGCCGGTGCTGGCCGGGGACGGGGCCGCCGAGGCGCCGTTGGTGTTCCACGCGCTGGGGCTGGCCGAGTGGCACTGGGCGATGCGGTTCTGCCCGCACTGCGGCGGTGCGCTGGTCTCGCGCGCGGCCGGGCACGAGCAGGTCTGCACGGCGTGCGGCAAGCCGCAGTTCCCGCGCACCGACCCGGCCGTGATCATGCTCATCACCGCGGGTGAGCCGGGCTCGGCGGAGGAGCGGGCGCTGTTGGGCCGCAACAAGGCGTGGCCCCGGGGCCGCTTCTCGACGTTGGCGGGTTTCTGCGAGCCGGGGGAGACCCTGGAGGACTCGGTACGCCGCGAGGTGCTCGAGGAGACCGGCGTCGTCGTCGACGAGGTGACCTACTTCGGCAACCAGCCGTGGCCGCTGCCGTCCAGCCTGATGCTCGGCTTCTTCGGTCGCGCCGAGACGACCGACCTGGTGCTGGAGGACGCTGACGTGGAGGAGGCGATCTGGGTGACGCGCGAGGAGATGAGGGCCGGCGCGGAGTCCGGGGAGCTGGTGCTGCCGGGCGGCGTCTCGATCAGCCGCTCGCTGGTCGACCGCTGGTACGGCGGGAGCCTGCCCGGCTCCTGGTGAGCGGCTGGGCGCGGCCTGTCAGTCGTCGCCGATCCAGCCCTTGTGCTGGAACCAGAACCGCATCGCGGCAGCGGAGAACAGCATCGACCCGAGGCCGAGGACGAGGAACGTCGCGAGGCCGTGCAGGACGTGCCCGGTGAACCAGTCGAAGTTCATCCCGAAGAACCCGGTCAAGAAGCTCAGCGGCAGGAAGATGCTCGCCACGATGGTGAGCTGCTTGCTGATCTCGCCTTGCCGGTTGGCGACGTTGGACAGGTAGAGATCGGTGCAGCCGCTGACGAGGTCGTGGTAGGAGTCGAGGAGGTCGCTGATCCGCAGGAGGTGGTCGTAGACGTCGCGGAAGTAGTCGTGGCTGTCGTGATCCAGCCCGGCCAGCTCGGCGATCGTCTCGATCTCCCGCGCGAAAAGGTCTCGCATCGGCGTCACCGCCTTGCGCAGCTTCAGCAGCAGCCGCTTGAGCTTGAAGATCTTCACCAGCTCGGACTTGCTGGGGCGCTCGATGATCGCGTCCTCGAGGTCGTTGATCTCGTCGTCGAGGCCGGAGAGCACCGGGAAGAAGCTGTCGACCACGGTGTCGATGATCCGGTAGACGTAGTACTGCTCGGAGCGCGCGATGGTCGCCGCCGCGAGCTGCTGCTTGAGTCGGTCGAGGTCGCCGAACTCGTTGCGCCGGACCGTGACGACGAAGTCACCGCTGACGTAGCAGTGGATCTCCTCCAGCGGGTGTGGGTTGTCCTCCTCCGGGTCGGCCGCCACGCCGCCCTCGAGGACGAGCAGCGCCTGGTTCTCGTAGACGTCCAGCTTGGGACGCTGCCCGAACGCCAGCGTGTCCTGGACGGCGAGGGGGTGCAGCCCGATCAGGTCGCCGAGCCGGCGTACGTCGTCGTCGGTGGGCGCGATGAGGTCGAGCCAGAAGAACTCGTGCCGTGAGCACAGGTCGCGCACGACCGTCTCGTCGATCGCGCCCAGGACCTGCACGTCGTCGAGGCTAGACCCGACGGCGGTGCGAATCGCTCAGGCGAGGCTGGCGAGCTTGGCCTGGACCTGCTTGAGCGAGGGGTTCGTCTGGGCCGTCCCGTCGCTGTAGACCAGCGTCGGCACGGTCTGGTTGCCGTTGTTGACCTTCTCCACGATGGCAGCCGCCTCCGGCTGCTGCTCGATGTCGACGACCTCGTAGCGGATCCCTTCGCGGTCCAGCTGCGACTTCAGTCGGTGGCAGTAGCCGCACCACGGGGTGCTGTACATCGTGAAGGTCGTGCTCGACATCGGGTGGTCCTCCTGAGGTGGTCGATCCGAGACTAGAACCCGCCGGGACGGCTTCCGCATTCCCGACCGGGTCAGGCCTGCTGGAACTCGACCCGGTTGCCGAAGGGATCGGTGGTGTGGAAGCGGCGTACGCCGGGGATCTCGCCGTTGGAGCGGACGCAGGCGTGGCCGGCGTGCTCGAGGCGGGCGGCCAGGCCGTCGAGATCATCGACCAGGAACGCCGGGTGGGCCTTCCGTGCGGGCTGGAACGGATCCTCGACGCCGAGATGCAGGACCGCCGTGCCGGAGGCGAACCAGCAGCCGCCGCGCACGGCCAGGGCCGGCGGCTTCGGGATCTCCTCCATCGTGAGCAGAGCGCCGTAGAAGGCACGGGCGGCGTCCTCGCCGCCCGGCGGGATCGCGACCTGGACGTGGTCGAGGCCGAGGATCAATCCGGTCACCTCCGATATGTCTTGACATCAAGATACATCGGATCGGGTGACGGGACGACGGTCCTGGCCTTGAATGGGCGGATGCGATCCGCTCCCGGTCGTCCCGTCCGCCCGCTGGCCTCCCTGCTCGCGCTGTGCCTGGGGTTCCTCGCGCTCGCTGCGCCGCCGGCCCACGCGGACACCAGCCCGATGGTCACCGACACGGTGCGCTACACCGCGCCGGACGGTACGTCGATCAAGACCGTCCTGACCGGTGCGGCCCCGATGGCGGCGCGGCCGACCGTCGTCGAGTTCACGCCCTACGGCAGCGGCGGGGCGTCGTACGCCGTCGGGCCGGACTACAACTACCTGCTGGTCGAGATCCGGGGGACCGGCGACAGCGACGGGGAGTTCGACGCGCTCGGACCGCAGTCGCAGCAGGACGTCCGTGACGTGCTGACGTGGGCCTGCGCGCAGGACTGGAGCAACGGCTCGCTCGCCCTCGCGGGCTTCTCGGCGAGCGCGATCATGATCTTCAACTCGCTCCACCTGCAGCTGCCCTGCGTCAGGGCGGCTGTCCTGCGGTCAGGCACCTTCGAGCTCTACCGCGACCTGCTCGTCCCTGGCGGCATCCCGAACACCGCTCCCGGCATCGGCGTGCTGGGCCTGATCGGTGCACCGGCGCTGGAGGAGGGGCCGGAGCGGCTGCAGCGCGACGCCCTGTCCGGTCTGACCACGATCCTCGGCCTGACCACCGCGGGCCTCGACGCGGGGCTGCTGCACCCCGCGCTCGACTCCTTCTGGACCGAGCGTGGCTTCCGCGGCAACGCCAACGCGATCCCGACCCTGTTCGTCGACGGTGCCTTCGACGTCGAGCCGCGCGGTGACTACCAGGGCTTCGAGGAGCTCCGCCGCGAGGGCGTGCCGGCCCACCTGCTGGTCGTCGGCGGCCACGACGGCGCGCCCGCGGGCACCGACAACGGCGTCGCCGAGATCGATGCGTGGCTCGACCACTACCTGCGCGGGGTCGACAACGGCGTGGACGGAGAGCCTGCGGTCCAGATGCTGCTGGCCGACGGCGACCGCGAGGACATGCTGGCCGGCAGGTTCGTGCGGTACGACGCGGCCGACTATCCGGCGCCCGGCACCACCTGGACCCCGCTCTCGCTGTCAGCCGCCAAGGCACCGGGCACGATCTCGCTCAACCAGGGCAGCCTGGCGCTGTCGCCGGACGCGATCGCCCGCAGCCAGAGCTACCCGGCGCTCACCTCGCTGCCGACGAACACCGACCCGAACACGATCGCCACGGTGGCCGGTGGCGACGGAGGCTGGTTCAACGAGCTGGCGTCGTACGTCCCGGCGCTGAGCGACATGGATCTCTCGAACCTGACCGGGCTGACCTACACCAGCCCTCCGTTGCGGACACCGATCACGGCGGCTGGGCCTGCCGACCTCGACCTCCGGCTCTCCAGCCTGCTCGGGTCGACCAACATCTGGGCGGTCATCTCCGACGTCTCGCCGGACGGGCACGCGCACCCGATGGCGGTGGGCCGGCTGAACACCTCCTTCCCGGGCGTCGTGGCGTCGAAGTCGCTGTACTCCCAGGGCCGGCTGGTGCAGCCGTACGGCGACTACGCGACCCCGTCGCCGGCGCTGCCGCTGCTGTCGCGGATGTACCACGTCGAGTTCTGGCCGATCTCGAACCGGTTCGAGGCCGGGCACCGCATCCAGCTCTCGATCGTCGGCCAGTCCACGCTGTCGATGCCGACCGTGCCGTCGCTGAACACGGTGACGATCGGGGGCGGCTCGGGGTCGCGGCTGATGTTCCCCGCGGCGCCGGGTGAGAGCTTGTCCACAGCCCTCGGTGGCTGAGCGCGGAACTGTCGTCGGGCCCGTCTAGGGTCGTCGTCGTGAACGATCCGGACTCCCTGCTGGCCGCGCTCGACCCCGAGCAGAGGGCCGTCGCGGAGGCCCTGCGCGGGCCGGTGCGGGTGCTCGCTGGAGCGGGCACCGGAAAGACCCGTGCGATCACCCACCGGATCGCGCACGGCGTCGCCACCGGGGTGTACGCGCCGGCCGAGGTGCTCGCCCTGACCTTCACGACCCGCGCCGCGGGGGAGCTGCGCCAGCGGCTGCGCCAGCTCGGCGCCCCGGGTGTCCAGGCGCGCACCTTCCACAGCGCCGCGCTGCGCCAGCTGCGCTACTTCTGGCCGCACGTCACCGGCAGCCAGGAGCCGCCGCAGCTCATCGAGTCCAAGCTGGCCCTGGTCGCCGGGGCCTGTCGCAACCTGCGGATCTCGTCGGACCAGGCGCTGCTGCGCGACCTCGCCTCCGAGATCGAGTGGGCCAAGGTCAGCAACGTCACCGAGGAGCGGTACGTCGAGATGGCGGCCGCCCACGGCCGCTCGGTCGCCAACCAGCCCCCCGAGGCGGTGGCCCGCCTGCTCGCGGCGTACGAGGAGGTCAAGCGCGACCAGGGGCGCATGGACATGGAGGACGTGCTCCTCTACACCGTCGCGATGCTCGACTCCGACGAGCGGGTGGCGGCTCAGGTGCGCCGGCAGTACAAGTGGTTCGTCGTCGACGAGTTCCAGGACGTCTCGCCGGTGCAGTGGGCGCTGCTGCAGCAGTGGCTGGGTGGTCGCGACGAGCTGTGCGTGGTGGGTGACCCCGCCCAGACGATCTACTCCTTCGCGGGTGCGGATGCGACGTACCTGCGCGACTACACGTTGGTCTATCCGGGCGCCACCTCCGTCGAGCTGGTGCGCAACTACCGCTCCACGCCGCAGGTGGTCGCCGCGGCCAACGGGCTGCTCGCCGGCACGCCCAGCGCGGGCGTGGAGCTGCGCGCCCAGCAGCCCTCCGGCCCGACGGTGCGGTACGCCGGGCAGCCCGACGAGGTCGCCGAGGCCGCCGCCGTCGCGGAGCGGGTCGTGCAGCTGCACCGCGCCGGCACGCCGTACGGCGAGATGGCGATCCTGTTCCGCATCAACGCCCAGTCGGAGTCCTTCGAGGATGCGCTGGTCGACCGCGGGGTGCCGTACCTGGTGCGCGGCGCCGCGCGCTTCTTCGACCGGGCCGAAGTGCGCGAGGCCGTGACCCGGCTGCGGGGCGCGGCGCGCTCCGAGGAGCCGAGCGGGCACTGGACCGACACGGTCAAGGCGGTGCTCGGCGGGATGGGCTGGGCGGCCGAGCCGCCCGCGAACCGCGGGCAGGTCCGCGACCGCTGGGAGTCCCTGCAGGCGCTGGTCGACCAGGCCGAGGAGCACGCGACCGACGAGGGCGCCGCCTCGAGCCTGAGCGGCTTCGTCGCCGACCTGGACCGGCGCGCGACCGAGCAGCACGCCCCGGCGGCCGACGGCGTGACGCTGGCGACCTTCCACGCCGCCAAGGGCCTGGAGTGGGACGCCGTGTTCTGCTGCGGGGTCCAGGACGGCACGGTCCCGATCACCTACGCCCAGCAGGCCTCGGACGCGGGCCGCCGCGACGCGGTCGAGGAGGAGCGCCGGCTGCTGTACGTCGGCGTGACCCGGGCCCGCAAGGAGCTCTGGGTGTCGTGGGCCGCGGCCCGCAACCCCGGTCAGGCGCCCCGCCGTCGGCCGTCGCCGTTCCTCGCCCCGCTGCTGCCCGCCTCCGAGCAGCCGCAGGCCACCCGCAGCCGGAGCAGGGTGCCGCGCTGCCGTGAGTGCAGCCAGCCGCTCGGCACTCCCGCGGAGAAGAAGCGCGGTCGCTGCGCCCACCACCCGGTCCGCTTCGACGAGGACCTGCTGGAGCGGCTGAAGACCTGGCGCCGGGCCGAGGCGACCGAGCAGGAGAAGCCGGCGTACGTCGTCTTCACCGATGCGACGCTGGAGCTGATCGCCGAGTTCAAGCCGGCCGATCTGAGCGCCTTGGGCAAGATCAGCGGGGTCGGTCCGGCCAAGCTGGAGCAGTACGGCGAAACGGTTCTTTCTGTCGTGGCAGAAATTCCTTGAAAAAAGGGCGATAAATGATTTGCGCACCGGAATGAAGCCTCATTACGGTTACCTCACGACCTGATCGACGCGCATCAGAGCACCATCAATGCTCGCGCCCAAGGCAGTACCGGAAGGAGGTGGCTCCCGTGGAGACCATGACCAACATCAGCGCCTACGCCGATGGCATCGCCGTCGTCCCCTGTGCCGCCTCCGCCATCGCGACCCTCGAGGTCCGGGGCGCTGCTGCGCGTGAGCTGACGGGTGCCGTGACGGCCAACCGGTGGTTCGACGCCACCCGTGGGATGAAGCGCGACGGTTTCGCGCCGGCCCACACCCAGGGTTCTCCCGCCTGGAGCCCACCTCTGTGATCAGACGCAGAGGCAGCCTCCAGGCCGCGGAACCCGACACCGGGATCCGCGGCCTTTCTGTTTCTCCGGCCGAGGACCCGAGAGCCACCGACAACCACATGCCCGACGAGACAGGTCCAGAGGAGGTGACACACATGACCATCGACGTTCTCGAGCCCCCGCTGGACGAGATGCTGCCCTGCCGCCTCAACGACGCGGAGCTCTGGTTCGCCGAATCCCCCTCCGACCTGGAGTTCGCCAAGGAGCTCTGCGGCGACTGCCCGGTGCGGCAGAACTGCCTGGCGGGGGCGCTCGAGCGGAGCGAGCCCTGGGGAGTCTGGGGCGGGGAGCTGTTCCTGTCCGGAACCGTGATCGCGCGCAAGCGGCCGCGGGGACGGCCGCGCAAGGACGCGGCCGCGTGACACCACCACATCATCATCGATAGGAGTACCACCATGAGCTACCTCAACGAGGAGCTGGTCCGCGCGGAGATCGCCGCGCATGCTGCAAGGGCGGCCCACGCCCGCCAGGCCAAGCTGGCCCGTGAGGCTCGTCTGAGCCAGCGCGCCCAGCGTGCGGCCGCGCGAGCCCGTCTCGCCCTTGCTCGCAGCCTGTGACCGGGCCGAACACCGAGACCCGCCGGAATCCCGGCGGGTCTCGGCGTTTTTCGGGGTGCTCCCGTCGGGGACTGCGTACGGTGGAGTGGTGGTGCAGTGTGACTTCTGCGGGCGGACCGAGGCGGGCGACCACCCGCCGCTGACCTGGACCGTCGCGGTCGAGAACGGCCGGCGGCGTACCTTCTGCGAGGCCTGCTCCCGCGCCCACGTGCGCTCGATGGAGGCCAAGCTCGACAGCGAGTGGTGGTAAGCACTCACTCGAACGGCAACTGGTCCCAGGAGCAGCCGCAGTCGGGGTGGCGCAGCCAGCGGGTGATCCGCGGAGCGCCGTTGGGCTCGTCGGGCGCGGGCAGGTCCACGGTGGCCGACCAGGTGCCGGGCTCGCCGCCGGCCAGATAGGTGCGCAGGTCCCGCAGGGCCCAGGTGAGCGCCCCGAGCTCGAGCAGCGGGTCGGGCTGCTCGGGATGGCGCCGGGCCGCGCGCGCCGCCTGGGTGAGCAGCAGCGCGCGCCGCGGGTCGGCCTCCGACTCGTGCGCGTCGACACAGCACAGGCACGCCGTCGCACCGGGTACGACGAACGGGCCGATCCGCCACGCGCCCTCCAGCAGGCTCACCAGCAGGTGCGGGCTGCCCGACCGGAGCAGGCCGTCGGCGATGTCGCGGGGGACCGGCCCGGCGACCGCGACCAGCCAGGCCTCCGCGTCGATGTCGTCACGGCGCAGTCCGGCCACCTCGAGCAGGGGAGCGATGCGGTCGGCGAGGGCGGCGTCGAGGACGGACACCCCCACCGCGGGCAGCGGCGGCGGGGCCTCGGCGCTGGTCAGGTGGCCCGCCGCGTGCAGCCGCGCCAGCGCGTCGCGGACGGCCGGGTGGTCCAGGTCGACCTGCCGGGTCGGGGTGGTGATCGGGTCGAGGTGCTCGAGGAGCGCGCCGACGGCGGGCTCGTCCCGCAGCAGCACCGGGTGCGCCCCGATGCCGATCTGCAGGGTGTGGTCGTCGCGGCGGAGGACGGGCCGCCCGCCACGCAGCGTCGGCAGGGTCGGCAGCTGACCGAGAGTGGGTGCCATGGCAGCAGGGTCGCATCGCGGCGGCGTACGCGTCGGCCTCTCTCCACAGCCCCGAAAAGCGAGCACGGGCGGCGCCACCCGGAGGTGGGGCCGCCCGTGACGTCAGGCTGGGGCGCTCAGGCCTTGCCGAGGATGCGGTTGAGGTTGGTGCCGCACTCGGGGCACACGGCCTTGGCCATGCGGGTGCCCTTGTCGTTCACCTTGACCTCGCCGGTCGCCTCGCGCTTCGCCTTGCACTTCACGCAGTAGAACTCGCCGCTCCAGGTCTCCGCCATGACGGCCTCCTTGCTCATCTTCTTGTGTGGTCGTCGCGGCGGGGAATCGGTATGGGGAAGCCCGCCGGAGCCGGACGCGTCGCCTCCGGCCTCGGTCGACCCTACGGCACGGTGTCCGCGTGGCCCAGTAGCCTCCCCCGCATGTCTGGAGACAGCCTCACCACGCCTGCGCCCACGCTCACCCACCTCCGGCTGGAGCGACCGGCGCCCGGCGTGGCTCTGCTGATCCTCGACCAGCCCGACCGGCGCAACGCGATGAGCGATGAGATGACCGCCTCGTGGGTGGCCGCGGTCGACCACCTGGCGGCCGATCCGACGGTCCGGGTGGTCGCGGTGACGGGCGAGGGCAAGGGCTTCTGCTCGGGCGGCGACCTGTCCTGGCTGGCCGCGGAGCCGGACGCCTCGGTGGACCGGCTGCGCTCCAAGATGCTGCCGTTCTACCGGGCGTGGCTGTCCATCCGCCGGCTCGAGGTGCCCACGATCGCCGCCATCAACGGCGCGGCGATCGGCGCCGGGCTGTGCATGGCGCTGGCCTGCGACATCCGGTACGCCGCGGCGGGTGCCCGGATGGGCCTGCCGTTCACCAAGCTGGGCATCCACCCCGGGATGGCCGGCACCTACCTGCTTCCCGACGTGGTGGGGCCCGCCGCCGCCCGCGACCTGTTCCTGACCGGGCGCCTGGTCGACGCCGACGAGGCGCTGCGGCTCGGGCTGGTGTCGCGGGTGATCGACGACGAGCGGTTCCTCGACGAGGTGCTGGCGACCGCGGCCGAGGTGGCCGGCACCGCGCCGATCGCGACCCGGCTGACCAAGACGGCGCTGGCGCGCGGGCACGCGAGCCTGGAGGCGTGCCTGGACTGGGAGGCGATCGCCCAGCCGGTCACCCTGGCCACCGAGGACCTGCAGGAGGGGATCCGGGCCGCGCAGGAGCGGCGGACGCCGGAGTTCCGGGGTCGGTGACGGGAAGGTGAAAAGGCCCCCGGTCCGCCGTTGACGTGGTTCGCCTTCCCCTTGCGAGCCTCGCCTGGCGGCCCGGAGGCCTCATCTGGTGACGACGCTAGGAGTGCGGCAGGTCGGGGTCAATGCGGTGGGCGTGTCGCCTGTGGACAGAGCTGGGGACAAACCTGTGGACATCTGGGGATCACGGGGGAGGGTGCTGTGGATAGAGGGGGAGGGGTTGTGGAGAGCGGTGGGGGAACGATGCGGAGAGCAGCGTCGTACCGTGGGATGACCTGCGCAAACGCGTCGGTCCACAGGCCCCGCCGTTGTCCACCGGCTGTGGAGGAGAAAATGTGAGGCACGCCATGAAGGATCGGGAGTCGTACGACGGCGGCCCCGTCGCGGCGCTGCGCCGGATCGCGTTCCTGCTCGAGCGCGGGCGCGCGGACAGCTACAAGGTCAAGGCGTTCCGCGGCGCGGCCGCAGCGATCCTGCCGCTGCCGCCCGAAGAGGTGGCCGCGGCCGCCGAGGCCGGCACGCTGACGAAGATCCCGGGCGTCGGTGCGAGCACGGCGGCGGTCATCGCCGACGCGGTGGCCGGCGTACTGCCCGCACGCCTGGCCGAGGCGGAGGCGGAGTACGGCGGTCCGCTGACCGCCCACGGCGGCGGCACCGCGCTGCGGGCGGCCCTGCGCGGGGACCTGCACTCGCACTCGGACTGGTCCGACGGGGGCTCCCCGATCGAGGAGATGGCGATGACGGCCATCGAGCTGGGCCACGAGTACCAGGTGCTGACCGACCACTCGCCGCGCCTGCGGGTGGCCAACGGGCTCTCGGCGGAGCGGCTGGCCAAGCAGCTCGGCGTGATCGACGCCGTCAACGCCCACCTCGGCGGAGGGTTCACGCTGCTGAAGGGGATCGAGGTCGACATCCTGGACGACGGCGCTCTCGACCAGACCGACGAGATGCTCGCGCGGCTCGACCTGCGCGTGGCCAGCGTCCACTCCAAGCTCGCGATGGAGGCGCCGGCGATGACCCGGCGGATGGTGGCGGCGGTCCGCAACCCGTTCACCAACGTGCTGGGCCACTGCACCGGCCGGCTCGTGACCGGCGGCCGCGGGACGCGCAAGCAGTCGACGTTCGACGCCCGGGCGGTGTTCGAGGCGTGCGCCGAGGAGGGCGTGGCCGTCGAGATCAACTCCCGGCCCGAACGGCGCGACCCACCGACCAGGCTGCTGGAGCTGGCGCGCGACATCGGCTGCGTGTTCTCGATCGACTCCGACGCCCACGCCCCGGGCCAGCTCGACTTCCCGGTGCTGGGCTGTGAGCGGGCCGAGGACGCGGGCATCGAGGCGGACCGGATCGTCAACACCTGGCCGCGTGACCGGTTGCTGGAGTGGGCTGCGTCACGTCTGAGCGGCTAGGTTTCTGGCCATGCCGCCGGAGCCGAAGCCGAAGCGACTTCCGCGGCGCCGTCGTACGCCGGACGCGGACCTGATGCGGCGCGCGACCGAGCTCAGCGACACCTACCTGGGTGGCCTGGCCGTGCCGGTGTCGGTCAGCTGGGTGTCGAACCAGCGCGCCCGCTGGGGCTCGTGCACGCCGGGGGACCGGACGATCCGGCTCTCGGAGCGGCTGCAGCGGATGCCGGACTGGGTCGTGGACTACGTGCTGATGCACGAGCTGGCCCACCTGCTCGAGCCGCAGCACGACGAGCGGTTCTGGGCGTGGGTGGGGCACTACCCGAAGACCGAGCTGGCGAAGGGCTACCTGCTGGGGTGGTCGGATGCGGCGCGGGTGGAGCCGCCGCCGGGCTAGCGCGGGGCCAGCAGCTCCCGCGCCCGCGCGATCAGGTCGTGCATGGCCGGCTCGAGCTCGGGCAGGTCGTCGACCGGCCACCAGCGGACCGCGAGCGACTCCTCGCTGACGGCGTGGCGGGCATCGGCGGGAGCGGCGGCGACGTACCGCACATCGAGGTGGTCGACGTCCCCGCGGTCCCCGCAGAACGCCACCGTGTGCACGTCGAGCTGCACCGGCTCGGGATGGAACCGCAGGACCGCCAGCCCCGACTCCTCGTGCGCCTCGCGCTCGGCGACCGCGCTCAGCGTTGCGTCGCCGGGCTCGCAGTGGCCGCCGAAGTGGAACCAGCGGCCCGCCTTGCGGTGCAGGTTCAGCAGCACCCGGTCGCCGGGCTCGTCGATGACCAGCGTGCCGGCGGTGAGGTGCGCGGGGTACGCCGAGCGCCACACGCCGTCCGGGTTCGATTCCAGGTGCTCGACGTAGCGCAGGCGCAGCTGCTCCTGGGCCGGCGTCGGCGCGGACCAGCCGCGCAGCGTGGCCAGGGCGTCGGCGTGCAGCGTCACTCGGCGGCGGGCGTCTCGCCGTCGCCCGGCCCCTCCAGCAGCCGACGCAGCTCGGCGTCGAACTCGTCCGCGCTCAGCTCGTCCGGAGCGGTCGCCTCGGCCCGGAACGACAGCGGGTCGTCCAGGTCGGCGGCGGTCGGCAGCAGGTCGGGGTGCATCCAGACGCCGTCACGCGCCTCGGGGCCCGAGCGGGCGCGCAGGCCGCCCCACAGCGTGGAGGCGTCGCGCAGCCGGCGGGGCCGCAGCTCCAGGCCGACCAGCGCCGCGAAGGTCTGCTCGGCGGGACCACCGGCCGCGCGGCGGCGGCGTACGGCCTCGCGCAGCTTGTCGGCGGTGGGCATCCGCTCGGCGGCCGCCTGCCCGACGACCTCGTCCACCCAGCCCTCGACCAGCGCGAGCGCCGTCTCGAGGCGGGCCAGCGCGGCCTCCTGGGCGGGCGACTTCGGCGCCTCGAACATGCCGTTCTCGAGCAGCTCCTGCATCGACTCGATGTTGGTCGGGTCGATGCCGCGCAGCTGCTCCTGCATGCGCTCCTGCAGCTCCTGGGCGTTGAGCTCCAGGCCGCGAGCGTAGTCGGTGACGGCGCCGATCAGGTGCTCGCGCAGCCACGGGACGTGAGCGAACAGCCGCTGGTGCGCGGCCTCCCGCAGGGCGAGGTAGAGGACCACGTCGTCCTCGCCGACCCCGAGCCCCTCCGCGAAGGAGCGCACGTTGCTCATCACCAGCGCGGCCTTGCCGGGCGCGCCGAGCGGCAGCCCGACGTCGCTGGCCGTCAGCACCTCGCCCGCCAGCCCGCCCAGGCCCTGGCCGACCTGGTTGGCGAGCATCGCGCCCACGGCCTGGCCGAGGATGCCGAGCAGGGGACCGGCAGCGACCTTGAACTCCTCGGGCACGACACCGCCGACCCCGCCCACCGAGCGCTCCGCGACGGGCTCGACGAGCACCTGCCACACCGGCCTGGTCTCGACGATCCAGTCGGCGCGGCTCCAGGCGGCCGTCGTCGAGACACCGGACGGGAAGGCTGTCGCCGTGTCGAGCCAGTGGTCGGCCAGCTGGATGCTGTCAGCGACCCGGCCCGCGTCGCGCGTGCTCGGGGTCGGGTCGGGCTCCGCGGCGACCGCGCGGCGGGCCAGGTCGATGGCGACGTCCCAGTTCAGCGGGCCCTCGTACGGTCGCGTCATTTCTTGGAACTGCCGCGACAGCTGGCTGAAGAAGTCCGCTCCGCCCCCGGGGCCTCCGAAGGCGCCCCCGAGCGCGCCGAAGATCTGCTCGAAGGGCGTGCCCTTGAACGGGTTGTCGGCGTCGTCGGGGCCGCCGGGCCCTCCGCTGCTCATGCCCCAAATCTATAGGGTGGCGCCATGCCGCATCCCGCCGTACGCCTGGCCGCGATCCGCGACGAGCCGCTGTCCGTGGACGAGGTCCTCGCCGCGCTCGACGAGGCGTCGTCGGGAGGGGTGGTCCTCTTCGTCGGGCGCGTCCGCGACCACGACCACGGGCAGGGCGTGACCGGGCTGTCCTACTCGGCCCATCCCTCCGCGCTCGAGCAGCTCCAGCAGGTGTGCGACCGCGTCGCCGAGGAGTACGACGTGACGGCCCTGGCCGCCGTGCACCGGGTCGGCGACCTGGCGATCGGGGACGCGGCGGTCATCGTCGCGACCGCGTCCGCGCACCGGGGGAGCGCCTTCGACGCCAGCGAGGCGCTCATCGACACGCTCAAGGCGACCGTCCCGATCTGGAAGCACCAGAGCTTCGAGGACGGCACCGAGGAATGGGTCGGCGCGCCCTGACCGGATCCCGGCGGTGCCCGGCCTACCGTTGACGACGTGGAGATCCTGCTCTGGCTCGTGCCCGCCGCGGTGGTGACCGGCGTGGCGATGCTGGTCGTCGGCTGGCTCGGTCGCGACGAGCGGGGACAGGTCGACCGCGAGACCGCCGCGAGGCTTCTGGGAGAGGCGCTGTCGGCCGAGCCGCGGCGCAGCCCGGGCTACGCGCTGGAGCGGCGTACGCCGGAGCGGAGCACGGGCGTGGCCCTGCGTCCGTCACGACAGCGGCCCGTTCTGCTGCAGGGCGAGGTGGCCGAGGCCGTCGAGCCCGCGCCGGACGTCGAGGGTGTGGTCGTCAAGGAGAGCCGAGCCTCCTGAGGTCTGCTTGCCGCAGGGTGAGAGGGTAGGCGCCATGCACCAGCGCCTGATCGCCGCGTTCGTCGCGGCGCCTCTCGTGCTGGTCCTCGCCACGCTGGCGCTGGCGGTGCCGCTGCCGTTCGCGAGCTTCAGCCCGGGGCCGACGTACGACGTCCTCGGCCGCGACTCGAACGCCGCCCACCTGGTGCAGGTGGACGGCCACGCGACCTACTACGACACCGGCGGGCAGCTGCGCTTCACGACCGTGCGCGAGACCAGCGACGGCGACCGGCTCTCCCTCGGCGAGGCGCTGGGCCGCTGGTTCGACCACAACGACGCGGTGCTGCCCTACGACTACGTGCACCCGGCGGCCTCGACCGCTGTCGACGAGAAGCAGCAGGGCGCCCAGGAGATGGTCAGCTCGCAGGACTTCGCCAAGGCCGTGGCGCTGCGGGAGCTGGGCTACCAGGTCCGGTCGGTCCTCAAGGTCATGGCGGTCTCGCCGGGCACCCCCGCGGCGAGCAAGCTCGAGCCCGGTGACGAGATGCTCGCGATCGACGGCACCCGTCTCGCCGGCACGCAGGCGGGCGGCAAGCTGCTCGTGGACACCATCACCCGGATCGGGACGCATCCGCTGACCCTGACCATCCGCCGCGACGGCAAGACCCAGCAGGTCCGGATCACCCCGGCGGCGACCAAGGACGGACCGAAGATCGGCGTCACGCCGGGCATCGGCTACCACTACCCGTTCGACATCGAGCTGCACATCGACCCGAACGTGGGAGGCCCGAGCGCGGGACTGATGTTCTCGCTGGCGATCTACGACACCCTCACCCCCGGGTCCCTGACCGGTGGGGCGATCGTCGCCGGCACCGGCGAGCTGGAGCCGAGCGGCAAGGTGGACCCGATCGGCGGCATCGCGCAGAAGATCGCCGCCTCCCAGGCCGCGCACGCCCAGCTGTTCCTGGTGCCCAGCGGCAACTGCGTGGACGTGACCAGGCTGCACCCCTCCGGGATGCGGCTGGTCAAGGTCACCACCGCGGAGCAGGCCCTGACCGCCGTCAAGACCTGGGCCGCCGACCACAACGCCGACCTGCCCAGCTGCGGCTGACCCGAGCGAGGAGACAGTGGTGGATTACGAGTTGGATGTCGACCCGGCGCTGGCCTCGGTGGTCCTGGAGCTGGAGAAGCACCACGCCGGCATGGGATGGGACCAGCCAGCCAAGCTCTACGCGCTCGTCGACACCGCGCAGTTCGTCGCGGCCGAGCCCGCACTTGCGATGTCGCTCGGCCTGGACGACAGCCGGGAGCGGGGCTCCCTGACCTCGATCGAGCAGGACGAGCTGCCTTCCGGCGACCGGCTCGAGGACGTCCTCGGCAGCATCGGCTGGCCGCCCAGCGTGGCCGGCTGCGCGGTGGTGGTCGAGCGGCTCGTGCTCCCTCCGGCCGCCGACGGCCAGGTCCCCGAGGACCCCGCGGCCGCGGAGGAGTACGCCCGCGAGCACCCCGACCGCGAGGAGGTGCGGATCGTCGCCGGCGTGACGCGGGACGGGTCGACGTACTGCGCCGTACGGCTGCGCAGCGAGGACGACGACGCGGCCGTGATGGGTGGCGCGGACGTCGTACCGAACCTCGTGGCGGCGCTGCGCGACACCCTGCTGGACGAGGACGCCTCGGATGAGTGAGCTGTTCGACGACGAGCCCGAGGACGTCCCGGCGCCGCCGCGCCGGCGCGGCCGGTGGCTGATCGCGCTCGCCGTCGGTGTGGTCGTCTTCATCTTCCTGCTCAGCGCGTTCGCGTCGCTGTACACCGACGGGCTCTGGTACCACGAGGTCCACTACGGCGAGGTCTTCTCCACCCTGCTCTGGACCAAGGTGGGGTTGTTCCTCGTCTTCGGCGGCCTGATGGCCGCGGTGGTCGGCGGCAACATCGTGCTGGCCTACCGGATGCGCCCGCTGTTCCGGATGGGCGGCGACGCGAGCGTCGAGCGCTACCGCGACGCCGTCACGCCGATCCGCGGCTGGCTGCTGGCCGGGGTGTGCGTCGTGGTCGGCGCGTTCGCCGGTACGTCGGGCATCGGGCAGTGGCGCAACTACCTGCTGTGGCGCAACGCCACGCCCTTCCACCAGAAGGACGCCTACTTCCACAAGGACATCGGCTTCTACGTCTTCCGGCTGCCCTGGTGGCACTGCCTCGCCGACTACGTCATGGCCGTGGCGATCGTGGCCGTGCTGGCGACCGCCGTCGTGCACTACGTGTACGGCGGGATCCGGCTGCACCTGCCCAGCGACCGGCTCTCCGGGGCCGCCCAGGTCCAGATCTCGGCGCTGGCCGGGCTGTTCGTGCTGGCCAAGGCCGCCGACTACTTCCTGGGCCGCTACGACCTGGTCACCGACGACCACTCGCTCTTCACCGGCATGAACTACACCGGGCAGAACGCGGTCCTGCCTGCCCGCAACATCCTGCTCGGGGTCGCGCTGATCTGCGCGGTGCTGTTCTTCCTCAACATCTGGCGGCGCACCTGGCAGCTGCCCACCGTCGGGCTGGCGCTGCTCGCGCTGTCGGCGATCCTGATCGGGATGATCTGGCCCGCGATCGTGCAGGGGTTCCAGGTCAAGCCGTCGGAGGCCGACAAGGAGAACCCCTTCATGCAGGCCAACATCGACGCCACCCAGCAGGCGTACCGGTTGGACAGCGTGAACGACGTGCGCTCCACCGGCACCGCGACCGGCAAGGCGTCGGCCGCCACGCTCGAGAAGGACGTCGCCGACGTACCGGTCGTCGACCCGAAGCAGGTCAGCGACACGTTCCAGCAGCTGCAGCTGCCGGCGAACTACTACCAGGTCCCCAACGTCCTGGACGTCGACCACTACAAGATCAAGGGCCAGCAGGAGCCGCTCGTGCTCGGCGTACGCGAGCTGGACCAGACGGGCATCCCGCCGGCGGACCAGAGCTGGGCGAACCTGCACACCGTCTACACCCACGGCGACGGTGTCATCGCGGCGTACGCCAACAACGTGACCCCGCTCGACACCGCCAACAGCACCAACAGCGGCCGGCTCGTGTGGGCCGAGGGCCTCAACGACTCGACGAAGGGCGTCAAGACCGACCACGACCTCGGCGACTACCGGAGCCAGATCTACTACGGCGAGGACAGCCCTGCCTACTCGATCGTCGGCAGGGCGTCGAGCTCGGCGCCGGAGGTGGAGCTGAGCCTGTCCCCGGGATCGGCGGGCGGCCGCACGACGACGTACACCGGCAGCGGGGGCGTGCCGATCGGTGGCACGTTCAACCAGCTGATGTACGCGATCAAGTTCGGGGAGCCGAACTTCCTGCTGTCCGGCCGGGTCAACTCGGCGTCGAAGGTGCTCTACAACCGCGACCCCGCCCAGCGGGTGGAGAAGGTCGCGCCGTGGTTGACGGTCGACTCCGACCCCTACCCCGCGGTGGTCGACGGGCACGTCGAGTGGATCGTCGACGGCTACACGACGACTGATCGCTACCCGGACTCGCAGAGCGAGTCGTTCCGCTCGATGATCGACGACTCCCTGCAGGAGAGCGGCGGCGCCAGCACCCTGCCGACCGACAAGATCAACTACATGCGCTCGGCGGTCAAGGCCACCGTCGACGCGTACGACGGCACCGTCACCCTCTACCAGTGGGATCAGGAGGACCCGATCCTGCAGACCTGGATGAAGGCCTTCCCGGGCACGGTGCAGCCGGAGGATGCGATCCCGCCGGACCTCAAGGCGCACCTGCGCTACCCCGAGGACCTGTTCAAGGTGCAGCGCTACCAGCTCGCGAAGTACCACGTGACCGACGCGACGCAGTTCCTCGCTGCGAGCGACCAGTGGTCGGTGCCGGCGGACCCGAACTCGGTCGTCGACACGCAGATGCAGCCGCCGTACCGGATGTTCATCGACCAGGACGGCACACAGCAGTGGTCGCTCACGTCGGACTTCGTGCCGCGCGGCAAGAACACGCTGGCGGCGTACATGTCGGTGAACTCGGACGCGACGTCGAACGACTTCGGGAAGATCCAGCTGACCGAGATGTCGAACGCCGGGGTCGACGGACCGGGGACGATCGCCAACGCGATGAGCGGCAACGCGGCGGTCAAGGCCCGACTGCGACTGTTCCCTGCGGGCTCGGCCGCCATGGGCAACCTGCTGACCGTGCCGTTGGACGGCACCTACCTCTACGTCCAGCCGGTCTACGGCGTCCGCGGAGGTACGTCGAGCTTCCGCATCCTGCAGTTCGTGATCGTGTCCTACAACGGCAAGGTCGGGGTCGGCAACGACCTGGCCAGCGCGCTCCGCGACGCCCTCAACGTGCCCGGCGGCAATGGAGGGAACGGCGGCACCGGCGGGAAGGGGAGCGGCGGTCCCGGTCCCGGCGGGTCGCCGGGTCAGACCCTGACCGAGCGGATCGACGCGGCGATCGCGAAGGCCGACGCGGCCTTCGCCAGGGCCGACCTCCTGCAGCGCCAGGGCAAGACCGTCGAGTGGGCCAAGCAGCTCGCGATCGCCAAGCAGCAGGTGGCGCTGGCCGCCTCGCTGGCGGCCGAGCGCCCGGCCAAGTAGGTCAGACCGCGGCGATCTCGCGGCAGGCCTGCAGCGCGAACCGGTTCCACGACCGTACGTCGCGCAGCAGGTAGTGCCCGACCGGCCCCATGTCGGTGAAGCGCGCGGTGCCGACCTCGGCCGCGCGGGCGACGTACCGCCGGGTGGCCTTGGGCGAGGTGATCTTGTCGCGGGCGCCGTGGGCGGCCAGGAGTGTCTTGTCGCGCAGCCGCTCGACCGGGTCGTCGGCGGGTAGCCAGGGCGCGAGCCCGACGACGCCCCGGACGCTCGGGTGGTCGGCGACGGCGGCCGCGGTGCGGGCGCCCATGGAGTGCCCGAGGACCACCACCGGCACGCCCATCGCCTGCTCCAGGTGCTCCAGCGCCCAGCGGGCGTCGGTCACCGGGCTCGGCTCGTCCGCGCGGCCGGCGTTCCACCCGATCATCCGGTAGCGGAGCACTGCGACGGCCACCTCGTCGCGGGCGAGTGGCGAGGCGATGTCGCGAGCCAGGCGTCGTGCGCGGCGCCAGGAGAGGCTGCGGTCGGTGAGAGGCAGAGTGTTGCGCTCGGCGCCGCCGTGCAGCACGAGCACGGTCGCCCGCGGTCGCTCGGGCCCGAAGACGTCGGTGAAGCCGGGGCGCAGGCCCGGTTGGGGTGGGGGGAGGTTGTGCGGCACGGTGGTGGTTCGTTCTCCTCGGAGGTCCGGATGGCCCGATGCCCCATTGTCGCGGGGATTTGGTCGCCTTTGGCGCCATGTCGTAACGTTGGGTTCACCGACGCGGGGTGGAGCAGCTCGGTAGCTCGCTGGGCTCATAACCCAGAGGTCGCAGGTTCAAATCCTGCCCCCGCTACCAAACAAACCTGCGACTGCAGGATTGTCGGAAGGCCTTCCAGGCTTGAACTGGGAGGCCTTCCGTGATTTCAGCCCTCGCCGAACGGTCCGCGAACCGCCTTCGGACAGCCTGCTGCCAGGGCATTTGCCATGGCAGATGCGACCCTGCCACCCCCGTGCTACCCCCCCCTGACCTGGGACTTTGCGCGCCAAAGGGTGGCAAGGGGGTGGCAGTTCGAGTCGACGGTGTTGCGCCGATTGCGCAGCTTCCGGGGGGCCCGGACCGGTCATCCGGCACGCGACCAGAAGGGTCGCCCCACACCGGAGAACCGTCATGAGCTACACCCCCGAGGACCGGATCAGCCGCAAGGACGCCGCCGCCCTGGCCCGCAAAAGCCCGGACACGATCCGCCGCGCGGAGAAGAGGCACCAGATCGAGGTCAGGCCCGATCCGCTCACCGGCGAGGCGACCTACCGTGTTGCCGACCTGCTCGCCCACGACCTCATCAAGATCACCGACCTCGGCATCGCCGGAACCGCCGCGGAGTCCGCCGAGGTCATCAAGTCACGCGGCACCATCACCGACCTCCGGGCTGAGATCGCCGAGACGCAGGGCCGCCTGGTCAGCAGCGACGCCGTCATCGCCACCCTGCGCGAGCAGCTGGCATCGGCAGAGCGGCAGCTCGGCTCGGCCCGCCAGCAGCTGCAGGCCAAGGACCGCCAGCTCGCGGAGTTGACGATCCAGCTCGGCAAGCTCGCCGATGTCATCGCACGGCTGGGAGGACGGGCATGAGCGCCCGGCACGCGGCCGCGATCCGGATGCGGCGCGACCTGCTCTCGCTGCGCGGTCTCGGGCAGCGCCGTCCCGCGGTCTTCGCCGCCTGCGAGGGATTCCCGGTCCTGCTCAGCGAGGCGGAGACCGACCTGGTCGCCCTGATCAACACCGTCAACGACTACGACTACCTGCTCGACCCTGTCGCCGAACGCGACGAGACGGCCCCGGCCGTCTACGTCACCGAGCACCTGCTCAACCACTACGGCCTCAACATGCACGCCGGCGGGAAACGGATTACCGGAGTCGAGTACGTCTGGCGTCGCTACCTGGTGCCGTTCCTGGTCGAGCTCGCCTGGTCCAAGCCCGCTGAGGCGCGGGGGACCGCGGCGCTGCGAATCACCGACACCGAACGGCTGCCGCGGATCCTGGCCGGCACTCAGTCGCTACCCGCGGCCACGGTCGCCGGCGACATCCTCGACCGCCGCGCCGTCAGCTGCCTGCACCTGAGCCTCGAGGACGCCGCCGCCGCGACGGCCGGCGGCACCGATGCCCTCGAACGGGCCATCGCCGACGAGCGGATCCGGACCCACGCCGACCTGCGCACGGGAGCGAGTCTGATCCGTCCCTACGACCTGCGTGCCGCAGGTCTCCTCGTCGAGCCGGCCGACCCGCACGGTGTCAGCGCCGGCACGGCCCGGAACGTCCTGCGCGAGCTCAACGCCGGCCTCGAACGCGCCAGGATGCACGGCGCGGGCCTGATCGGCTGCTTCCTGATGCAGCCCCTGGAGCCGCTGCCCGCGAACCGGCAACGCCCGCGGAGCGTCAGGCGTACCTACGTCTCCATCGCCACCATCGCCCGGCTCATGCCCTACCTTCCCGTCACCGCGCAGGTGACGCTATGGATCGAGCGACTCCTCGGCGTGCGCATCAGCGAAGGATTCGGCCCGTTGGTCTCCGACTACGTCCGCGACGCGAACGGTCGCGGATGGCTAGCAATCGACAAGCAGGGCGGCCTCAGCATGCTGCAACGCGCGCCCGACGGCCTCCTCGAGAAGGTCGAGCACGTCGATGGCACGAAGACCGACGCTGGCGAACGCGTGATCCCACTGCCGCTCCAGCTGGCCGACCTGATCGAGCAGCTCATCGCCGTCTTCCACACCGACCCCGACACCGGACGGGTGCGGACCGACGCCCGGCTGATACCCGGCATCGGCAAGGACGACGCCAGCGGCCAATCGACCTACCGCAACTACCTGAAGGAGGCGTGCGCCCGAGCCGACGTCCAGTTCACGCCCCATACCCTGCGAGGCTCGCTGATCACCGACCTCAAGGAAGCCCAGATCGAAGAGAGGATCAGGTTCGCCTACGCCGGACACGGGTCCGGCACGGACATCCAGTCACGGCACTACGACCTCGGCGTCTCGAAGGCGAAGCTGATCGAGGCGGCCGACGTCCTTGCTAAACTTAGCAACGCCGAATTGGGCGAGTCCGCGTCCTTGCGCGCCGCGACCGGAGTCCGCGAGCAGTGGGGGAGAGGCACCCGGAATCACACGAACCGCGACGTGATCGAGCAGCGCCTCATCGCGGCCAGTTGGCGGGTCCGCGACCACGACCCGATCAAGGGGTCCGCGCTGTCCGTCGAGGAGGTCGCAGCCCGTATGGGCCGCGCGGCCACGACCACGCGCCGCATGATGGCTGCCGGCGAGATTCCCGCGTTCCAACGCCCGTGGCACACCCGCCTGGTGTGGGCCGCGTGGGAGTCGGACGTGCAGAGATGGCTCGACAGCCAGGGAACCGAGCTGCGCGACATCGCGGCCGACGTCGGCTGGAGCTACCACGAGATCTGGACGCTCGCCGTCAAGCTTGGCCTCGGGAAGCCCGACCGCCTTCCCGGCCAGCGCTGGCGCCTCAACGACGAGGACGTGGCGACTCTGCTCGCCGCTGTCGACGCGCGCGAGAGCATCGAGGCGAGATCCATGACGGTCAGCGAGGCATCCGAGCGCCTCGGCATCGGCGTCGACGACGTCACCACTCTGATCGACCACGGCTACGTCAACGTCGTTGAAGCGGCCCCTGAGCATAGGTTTCGTCGGGTCACCGCGTCGTCGGTCGAGGCCTTCGGGCACGACCGCGACACACGGCGTGCTGGCAGGCGGGGCCACGACGACCGGGTCACGGTGCGTCAGGCCGCCCTGCTGCTGAGATGCGATCAGCGCACGGTGCCTCGTTTGGCCCGCGCCGGTGTCCTCGACGTCGTGCAAAGGTCGTCGCGCCAGTATGTGACGCTCACGAGCCTGCTGGCGCACGCCGAGAACACCGACGTCTCGGTAGCGGAGCGGATCCGGGTGGACTTCTCTGCTGGCGGCCGCTGCACCATGCCGCCCGCGGCGTGAGATTCCCGGACGCTACACGCGCGGAGGCCGGCCTGTTCGTGCTGCCGGTATAGGCGGGGGCTTGCACCGGGCCAGCGTCGGCGGCGGCGGTCCCTAGGGGTCGTCCGACCCGACTTCTGCGTCGACGCCGCGTGGGCACGGGACCGACCGTGCCGTCGGTTTACCCAGTGCACTAGTGCATTAGCAGGGGGGCGTTCCTGAACGACTGTCAGCGCGAGCGGGGACGCTGCGGATGTACGGCAGCCCTGCTCTGTCGGCATCTGGCTGAGGCCCCGCCACTGCCCATTCCGAGGATGACCTTGCAAAGCGCCGCACAGGCGAGCGATCGACTTCGGCCCGGCCGCCATCACAGCAGCGGGAAGAAGAACAGGCCCTTTACCCATGCGGGAACCAACCGTGTAGAGGCCGGGGGTTTTGGGAAAAAAGTGACCAGCAATCGCCCTCAAGCAGCCTCCACGCCCGGGGTTTCGCTAAAAAAGTGGCGTCGTGGAGCTAGGGTTTCCTTGAATTGGTGGCATAGGAGCTCGGCGGCGGAACGGTGGTGTGGGTGGTGACTGGCACTCCTCCGAACCCCGCGGGCGACCTTCGTTTCAGCACCCAGGAGACCAAGAGCAGGCTGGCACGGCAACAGAAGGCTGGCCGGGCGGTCCGTCTAGCTCCAGGCATCTACGTCGTGGGGTCCAGCCTCCCTCCGACCGACCTGGCCAAGCGCCACCTGTACGCGATTGTCGCTCACGTTTGGCCGGGCGCCGTACTTTGCGACAGAACCGCGTTCGAGACTCCTGGTGCCTCCGGGTGGGTGTTTGTCTGCCACCCGGAGCCCCCCCGAGGGTCGGACCTGAAGCTTCCCGGCATCACGATCTCCTGCAGGATTGGCCCTGGACGGCTCCCGGGAGACATGCCGATGCCCGAAGGGCTCTCCCTCTCAGGCATAGCGCGCGGGCTGCTGGAAAACGCTGACACGGCCGGTCGCCCACCGACGGGGCGGCCGCCTCGCGCCGCGGGCATGGCTGCCGTGGGAGACCGCATCGACCAGCTCGCATCTGACGTCGATGCACACCGTCTCTCGACCGTGTTCGCCCAGTTCGACACAGTTCGCGGGTACTTCGATCCCGGCGTGGCCGAGAGAGTGCGCGCACTGCTTGCTGCCGCGCTCGGCACCTACCAAGGCGGGAAGATCGAATCCGAACGCCTCGCCGCGCGGGTGGCGGGCAACCCCCTGGACGCCGCCCGCGCGGACCTGTTCGAGAAGACGGCCGCCCTCCTGCAGGACGAGTCCCCTATCGTGCGTTCGAATCTGCGGAAGGATGGCGAACTTGAGTGGCTCCCATTCTTCGATTCCTACTTCTCGAACTACATCGAGGGGACCAGATTCTCCGTCGAAGACGCGTATGCGATCGCCATCGACGGCAAGGACTCCGACCGGCCTCAGGACGCACACGACATCACGGCGACCTACCGAATTGCCAAGGACCCAGAGCTCATGCGCGAAGTTCCGCGCGACGCTGACGACTTCGTGCGGCTGCTCAAGGAACGCCACAGCGTCCTTATGGCTGCGCGTCTCGACAAGCGACCTGGCCAGTTCAAGCAGCTGGCGAACTTCGCAGGCATGACCGCCTTCGTCGCCCCCACCCAGTTGGAAGGGACCCTGCGTGTCGGCTGGGAGCAGATCGCGCGTCTCCGAGATCCGTTTCAGCGGGCAGTGATGACGATGTTCGTCGTCACCGAATGCCACCCATTCGACGACGGTAACGGCCGCCTTGCGCGGATCCTGACCAACGCTGAGCTAGTGAGCGCAGGACAGCAACGCGTCATCATCCCAACCGCCTTCCGCAACAACTACCTCTCGGCTCTCACGGGTGTGACCAACGGCAATGGGCCCCAGGCTCTCGTGTCGGTACTCGACTTCGCTCAGCGCTGGGTAGCGGCGGTCGACTGGTCAGACTGGGACCGCTGCTTGGCCGATGTGACCTCCTCGAATGCATTCGAGGAACCAGCAATCGCGGAGTCGTCAGGCCGCCGGCTTCGGATGCCGCAGGGGTGATCCCAGCACGGCACGCTCCCACACCGACAACCAGGCACCTAACCCTTCGAAGCTGGCCTGTCGGTGTACGCCGCCGTTGTTCCGCCGGTGTGAAGTAGCGGAGTTGTCCGCCGGTGTGAGGGCGCTGCCATGCCGTGACGCGCGCTTCACAACGGCCGGTTGTCAAGTCGCGTCGGCATCTGCCGCGTTAGGCTGACGGCGATAGGAAGGGAGCCAGTCGGCGCCGCCGACGGCCATACAGATCCGGAACGGGCACAGCGTGCAGACCAGAAGGGGTAAGTGAGGCGTGTCGACCGTCGTCACCGAGCCTTCGCGCTTGTCGAACAGCGCGATTCGCGAGTACGCCGAACGCGTTGGTCACCACTACGGCATCTACGACCGGGCCGGCACAGCCGACGTCCACGACCTTGTCACACAGCTTGGCGGCCGGCTTGCCTACGGTGACACCAGCGAGTCGTTGCATGTAAACGCGGTCGGCGACTTCGTGATCTACCTTCCACGTGTTACCTCCTCTCGCCGCGACCGGTTCACGATGGCGCATGAACTCGGTCACTACTTCCTCCACTACCTGCATCCCCAACTCGACGATTCTGCGAGTTTCGGCCGAGGACAACGCAATATGGTCGAAACTCAAGCCAACGTCTTCGCCTCCTCACTATTGATGCCGGAGGCCGAGTTCCGGAAGAGTTGGCAAAGGTCCAGCGGAGACGTGTACGCGCTCGCACGACAATTCGAAGTGTCCCCGGCAGCTGTCGAGGTGCGTGCCAAGGTGCTCCGTCTGCTGTGAGCGCATCCGATCCCCGATCGCTGCTCTTCCTGTCCTGCGACATCGTCGGCTCGACCAAGTACAAGCAGCAGCAGAAGATCTGGCAGGCAACGTTCCTGTCCTTCTATCGTGCCTTCCCCCAGATGCTTGGCGACCTCACGCGAGAGCACAAGTACGAGCCCGGATTCACGCTGTGGAAGCCGGTCGGCGACGAACTCATCTTCACCACCCGCGTACGCAGCGAAGCCGACATCTACACGGCCGTGAGGATATGGCTCCGGGCCATGGATATGTACGAACGCGACGCTCTGGCAGACGTCTCGCTCGCAACCAAGGGAGGGGCATTCGTCGCGACGTTCCCCGGCCCTGACAGCGAGAGCTCAATCCCTCGCAACCCGACCATCGAGACGTCCGACGCCGGCGTGGTCGAACTCAACGACTCCGCCCTGGCCAATCGGACTGAGCAGTATCTCTACGACTACTTCGGGCCGAGCATCGACACCGGCTTCCGAGTGTTCTCCGCGTGCAGCCACCGCTACTTCACCCTATCGGTCGAGGTCGCGTGGGCGCTCGCTCACTGCGCTGTTGATGCGGGAGCCGACGAAACCGTGTTTCCGCTGACAGATCTTCTCCTGCTGGAGACCCGTGAGTTCAAAGGTGTGTGGAACGGCCGCGAGTATCCCCTGTTCGCGCTCGACCGGCAGCACGCGGACCTGGTCAACGTCGCGCTGTCACGACTGCGAGATCGCGCCGTGAAGCCGCTTGACGTGGTCAACCTGTGCCGGGCCTGCGCCGATGAGCCGGCCTGGCCTTCTCGCCTCTATCTCCCCGACTCCCACCACCGCGAGTTCACCATCGTCCCCGAAGACAGCCTCAACGCTCTCCGAGACAACAGCATGGAAGGCGCCGAGACATTGCCCGAAGACATCGGCACCGATGCCCTGGAGGACGAAGCGCCGTTGCCGGCTCCCGTCGCGACGCCGACGACGCCGGACAAACCCCAGGCGCCACCTGCGTGACCGGCAACAACGCCGTTGCGCTGATCGCCCGGTCGTGTCGCCTGGACTGCCTTGGGTCGGAGATTGTTGCGCCGTCCGATGCCGGCACGGTCCCAGGCGTGAGTCGATCTACAGCAGGGGCCGGCACCGCAGCAACCAGAGGTAACCGGGGTAGCGTGCGACACGTGCGCGATGCTGACGTGCGTGATGCCATGGCAGTTGCGATTGCTCGGCAGATGGGCGACCGGCGACATGTGTTGCTGCACGAGGTCGACGTTCGATGGTCGATCCCGGCTCGTCTCGATGCGTTGCTGCTTTCCAGCAGGATCCACGGGTTCGAGATCAAGAGCGACGTGGACTCCCTGTCTCGACTGCCGCGCCAGGTCGCCTCTTACGGGATGGTGGTCGAACGCGCGACGCTGATCGTCGGGGACCGACTGCGTGCAGCTGCTACTGAGATCGTTCCGCCATGGTGGAACATCTGGTCGGCGCGCTGGGCGGGCGACAAGGTGCGGGTGCAGCAGGTTCGGGGAGGCCGCCTCAACCCCGCCATCAGCCCGCTGGCAGTGACATCGTTCCTCCTGCGCGAGGACCTCCTCAGCGCGTTGCGTGAACGCGGCCACCGGCGATTGTCGGGTGTCCCTGTCGACGACCTTCGGCTGAGGTTCGCCAGCGAGTTTGGTTCCAAGCAGACCGTTCAACGTGTTCGGGAAGCGCTGCTGGCGAACCACGACCGGCGGGTGCCCTCTGCGCTGCCCTGGGACATTGCAGGCGCTCAGGCCGTACCGGCCCGGCGGCGCGGCCGGTGGCGCCGCAAGTTGCGTCTTCACGACGGCGAAATGATGTTCCGCGGCGATCTGACGCCACTTCCCTGCGTTGCTCTCCTTGTCGGCGCCTGCCGCGATCGCGTGGAGCCGTTGATCGGCCTTGCTGAAGTTTGGCGGTAAGCAGTGCGGCTGACTCACCAGGTGAGAACAGCACGCCTCGAAGGCTGCTGCCAGGCCTCCGCCGGTTGGAGGCATCGCGCGGCGGTGGACGTGCATCCGGTCATCTCGCGAATAGCGAAGGTGCCCGTACTTCGGTGAGACGGGTACCGGATTTGCGGGCGGGTATAGGGCGTAGTCGCCGTAGACGACGTCGAGGCCGCGATGCGCGAGTCGGAGCCACAGCCACCATTCGCGGCGGACAGGGTGCCAGTCCCCGACCTGGGTGAAGCTTGCACTGTTGGGCGTGCCGCAGGTGATCAGGCGACCGTGCGCTGGCAATGCGTTCGCAACGGCCAAGGTATCGGTGACGAGGGTATCGAGGTTGTGCTGCTCGAGCGTGTCGGCCCAGTCGAGGATGACGTCGATTGCTGCCGGTGGCATACCGAGGCCAGCCGTCAGCGATCCGACGGCCCTGCCTACGCGACCGGGGTGAGCTCGGGCAACGGACATGTTGATCCGGACTGCCGCACGTCGGCTGAGGACTGCCACTTGCGCTGCTGCCCTCACCTCGGCGGGCGAACTGTCGTCGGTGAGCACGGGGATCATCGACGCCGGGCTCGGGGCCAGGGCGTTGAGGGACGCCAACAGGTGCCACCACGTCGGCCGATCACCGTGGTCGGCGACCCGGCTGATGTCGACGAAGAAGGGATCGAGCCAGAGCCGGGCGATGTCGTCCAAGAAGTAGGCGGCGTCTGTCAGCGTGCCCTTCTTGCGTGGCACCTGCCCGGTCTTCGGATTCGGCCGGGCACGGTCCGCGGGTTGAAGCTCGAACAGCGGGATCACGTCCAGAGACGAAGGTGCCCGCAGCAGGGCCTTGATCTCCGCGTCTCGTGCCTTCAGCACCGGTACGTATTCCATGCCGCCCAACATCGCATCCCCTCCTGAGCACGCCCCGTTGCGCCGAACGGCGTGAACCGAAGTAAGAGTCCCCGGGAGTGGTGGGGTTTGAGGGACCACGGCGGGGCTGTCTGACGTAGGCGGCCATCGGCGGGATCTTCGGTGTGTAACGGCTAAGCACGCACTGAAGGAGAACCACCGATGGCCTTGCCCCAGTCTGCCCTGTCCGAACTCCTCGACGCTTTCCGCACTGGCGACGGCGTGGACCTGATCCGTGAATCGGTCCGCGTCGCGCTGCAGGAATTGATCGAGATCGAAGCGACCGAACGCATCGGAGCCGCACCCTACGAACGCACTCCTGATCGGGTCACTGATCGCAACGGCCACCGGCCGCGGATGCTGACCACCAAGGCCGGCGATGTCGAGCTGCGCATCCCCAAGCTGCGCAAGGGCTCGTTCCTTCCGGTCATCCTCGAACCCCGCCGGCGTATCGACCAGGCCCTGTACGCGGTCGTGATGGAGGCCTACGTCCACGGCGTGTCCACCCGCAGCGTCGACGACCTGGTCGAAGCGATGGGCTCCGATTCGGGGATCTCCAAGTCCGAGGTCTCCCGGATCTGCGCCGGCCTGGACGAGCAGGTCGGTGCGTTCCGGACCCGACCGTTGGACCACGTCGAGTTCCCCTACGTCTATCTGGACGCGACCTACCTCAACGTCCGCAACCAGACCTCGCAGGTGGTGTCCATGGCGGTCGTGGTCGCGACCGGGATCGCCGCTGATGGGTCACGCGAAGTGCTTGGACTCGACGTTGGGGACAGCGAGGACGAGACGTTCTGGCGTGGATTCCTGGCCACCTTGAAGCAGCGCGGCTTGCACGGGGTGAAGCTCGTGATCAGCGATCAGCACGCCGGGCTGGTCAAGGCACTCAAGCGGTCCTTCCAGGGCGCCGGGCACCAGCGCTGCCGGGTGCACTTCGCCCGTAACCTGCTGGCTCACGTGCCCAAGTCGCACGTCGACATGGTCGCCGCGGTGTTCCGAACCGCGTTCGCCCAGCCCGATGCTGACGCGGTCGCCACCGCGTGGGACGAGGTCCGTGACCAGCTCGCGAAGTCGTTCCCCAAGATCGGTCCGTTGATGGATGAGGCCAAGCCGGAAGTCCTCGCCTTCGCGGTCTTCCCGCGGGCGCACTGGCAGAAGATCTGGTCGACCAACCCACTCGAGCGGGTCAACAAGGAGATCAAGCGCCGTGCCCGCGTGGTCGGGATCTTCCCCAACCCCGCCGCGGTGATCCGTCTCGTTGGAGCGGTCCTGGCCGACATGCACGACGAATGGCAAGCAGGCGACCGCCGCTACCTGTCCGAAGGATCGATGGCGCTGCTCTACCCCGACAGCGATACTGGACCCATCGCCGCGATCGACAGCGGCGAGTAGGCACCGAGGATCACCTCAAAGCCCACCACCCCGCGGGGCTCTGTCTGACCGAACGACAGCAGTGTAACTCGATGTGTCAACGGCGGTTGACACTTGGGGTAAACAGGTCCGCGTCTCTGTAACTGTTTCCTGATGTAGCCAGATGGATAGGACAGGTGGCTGACCGGCGTCCACTGCGTCTCATCTCGCGTCGCGGGTCCGGCGAGGCGACTTTTTGGTGTCTCGCGTCGTCCTGGTTGACCGGACTACCGCGGTGGGCAACTGTCGAAATGCTCGCCGCGTCAACAGATGCAAGGAACAATGGGGAATGTGGAGCCTTACCTCGCTGAACTGAGCCGCACGATCGATGTCAAGGAACTTGGTCGCCGCATCCGCAATGCACGGATCGCGGCCGGCATGACGCAGGCAGAGGTCGTTGGCGGAGAGGTCACGCCCGCCTATCTGTCCCGCATCGAGGACGGCCAACGTCGCCCCGAGGCGACCCTCCTCGAGCGGATGGCCGCGCGGATGGGCACCACTCTCGAGAAATTGCTGGGGGACGACTCCAACCCTCCGCCCAGCGGAACCCCCCGCGATGCAGAAATCGAACTGTCCCTCGATTACGCCGAGCTCGCGTTGGTCTCGGGAGACAGCGCCACGGCATTGGAGCAAAGCGATGCCCTTCTGACCCGCATCGCGGTGCGACCCGACCCAGAACTTCAGCGCCGAGCGCTCCGGGTCCGCGCTGGTGCTCTGGAAGCCACCGGCGATCTCAACGGCGCGATCCTCGTGCTCGAAGGGCTGGCTGGCGACCCGACCCCGGACTCCGAATGGCTGAAGTCGCTGATCGCTCTCGCGCGCTGTTACCGCGACAGTGGAGAGTTCGCGAAGGCGATCGACGTCGGCAAACGAACAGAGGTGACGATCGCCGAGCTGGAGATCGGCGGGCTGACCGAGGCGATTCAGCTCACCGTCACAATCGCGTCCGCTCACGAGGGTCTGGGCAACATGGATGAGGCGATGCGGACCTGCATGCGCGCTCTCGGCCAAGCTGAGAAGTTCAATTCCCCGATCGCGAAGGCGTCGGCCTATTGGAATGCGAGCTCTATTCGGGCCGCGATGGAAGGCGCGACCCCGGCCACCATCGATCTGGCCAAGAAGGCGCTCGCTCTGTTCGAGCTGGGTCAGGACAATCGGAACCTCGCCAAGCTGAAGGTGCAGGTTGCGAACCTCCACCTGCAGGCCGACCCGGCCGACGTCTCGGCCGCCCTCGAGATGCTCGAAGGCGCCGAGCGTGAACTCGACTGGTCGGATGCGTCGGCGTGGGACCGCAGCGTGTTGCACATCGTCCGCGGACGAGCACACGCAGCGCTCGGCGACTTTGCAGCCGTGTCCGACGACGTCGCGCGTGCTCGCGAGGTAGCGCCGTTGCGGGCGCCAATGTTGCATGCCGTCACGTTCTCCCTTGAGGGACGGGTCGCCATGGCTGACGGGCGGATCGAACAGGCTCGTGACCTGTTCCGGAAGGCGGCGCTGGAACTGACCGCTGTGGGTGCGGATCGGGAGGCGGCCGAACTGTGGTTCGAGCTGGCCAATCTCCTCACCGAGGCCGGCGACGTTCAGGCGGCGGTCGACGCGTTCCGCAGCGCAGGCGCCTCCTCGGGCTTCCGGTTGGGCTCCTCCACCGTCGCAACCCGGGTCTAGCGCTCGGCGAGTCCCGCGAAGCGGCCCATCCCGGTTCGGGATGGGCCGCTTCGGTGCGTCGACGGCTGTCTCAGCAGCAGCGCGGCCCGACGTTGGCGTGAGCGATGCCCATCTCCGGCGCTGTTGCGACGCTCACCCCGAGCGAGGCGGTGAGTGCGATGGCCGTGGCTGCAATGAAACGGGTGATGGTGCGCATGACGATTCCCTTCGTGTCAGGCACAGACAGACATGTCAGTGCTGACACGTTTTGTAAAGCCATGTCCGATGTGAGGGAACCCGATCTGTCAGATCCGTGACCGGAGGGGTGAATGAGGCAAATGAGGCGCGCTCGCGCGAGCGGTTCGTGTGCCTCGGTGTATTTGCTGTCCCTCAGCGGTCGGGTGATAGAGCGCCCGTTTTACTGAATGTGTCAGACTGTGTCTGGCGGGCGGCGACCAGAAGCGAGGGAGCCGTGGGGGCTGCGACCGGGGGAGGGGACGTGCACGAATCTCGTGTCCGGGACGGCGGCGTTGCAGTCGAGTGGGGCGACTGCAACCCGTCCGCCCCCGGGCACGCCGTGCGCCGTGGCCGCATGGAGGACGTGTGCTTTCCGACGCTGAACTGATCCTCGGCCTGAGCCGGCACCTGTCGGCCTACCAGGTGTCGACGTCGCATGCTGCGCTCGATGGCCTGTACTTCGCCGGTCAGGTGTACGAACTCGCGTGGCGATTGCGTCAGTCCCAGGTGTCGAGCGCGGAGCGTGTCAAGGCGATCGCGATCGAGGCTCACATTGGCGTGCGGCAGTTGCACGGTGAGGTTCTGCCGACGATGGAGTCGCTCGGCTGGGTGGAATGCCACCGCGACCCGCAGGGTGGGTTGAGCAGTATGGAGGCGCTCATCCCGCCGAACGACATCCTTATCGGTGATGCGACGCGTCTGCTGGACGTCTTGTTGGTCGACGGCGTTCAGCGCGCGGCCCTCGACCTGATTCGGGCGACCAGCAGGCAGCCACTACCGGTCGATGACGCGATCGCCGCGGCTGGGCTTGCCTGGGGCGAGGAGCCGGCTGAGCGGGCGCTGGGCCACTTGGAGAAGGTGAACCTGGTGCGCCGAGTCGAACACGAAGTCGACCGCCCCGTTGTCTTCAACCCGCAGGTGTGGACGAACGACGCGCAGGCGGCCGGCGCAGCGTTGCGCGCTCAAGACGCCCGTGCCAGTTCCGAGGTCGGTGCCCTGTTGGAGGAGGTGGCACAGAGCCCTGGTATCCCGGTCAAGCACGTGAAGTCGACCAGCCCCCGGTGGATCGACTTCGCGGTCTCCCAGGGTCTGGTCGAGCGGTCGGTTGTGCAGACCGCCGGCGGAGCCGAAGAAGGGTTCCTGTTCAGCCCACACCTCAGGCGGGACCCGTTCGGAACGAACCCGACGGACCCATCGGGGCACGTCCGACAGCTCGTCGGCAGCATGATCTATGCGTCTGTCTTCGCCAGTTGGCCATTGAAGAATCCAGGTGCCTTCCTCTACCGCCTCATCGAGGACGGGGAGGCCGGCAATGCGCCGAACATTGGCAGCGACTATCCGATGCTCGAGACCGCGGGAACGATCCAGGTGGTCACGGGTCGCGGCAACGGCAACTACCGCATGGTCCTCCTCCAGTCAGATGTGGCCGAGGAAGCACTCTCGATCATCGATTCCCGCAGTGCGCTGGCGCGGGGAGAAGTTGGAAGCCTCCACAATCCTCCACAATCTTGGCGACCAGCGGGCGTACTCCCATGTCGAGCGTGAGAGGGCGAAGGTCGCCTCGGTGGGCGCAGTCGACGATGTGGAGGCGGCCAGGCTGATCGCCGCCTTGCGTGACGTCACGTCCGGGGGGACTTTCGGTGTCGGATGAGCAGCTTCCGTTCGACGATCCTGATCTGCCCGAGGACGCTGGCGGGCTCGACGACGCTGGTGCGGCCGAAGTCGCCAGTCCTCAGGATGCGGATGTGGCGGATCCTCTCCCGGGGGTCCGGCCGGAGCCGTCGTCTGCCGCGTCCGACGAGGTCGTCTCATCACCAGACTCGGAGACGAACCCTGCAGTGAGCCTCGGGCTCGACGAGCTCAGTGACGCCGGCTCCCCGCTTGCCCCTACCGGAACTCCAACCGGCCGACAGCCGGGGTGGGCTGGAGCGGTGGTCGACGAATTGCGAGCGTCCCAAGGGTCCCGAGCTGCAAGCAACATGCCGACGACACCGGGTGCTGACTTCGAGCGGCGGGTCGGGCGCACCGAGTTCAACGACGGCGCCCTGGTCCGTCTGCGTGTTCCGATACGCATTGACGCCGATGCGGGACGCGACGTCCTGACCGACATCGATGTCATGGCCATTGACGTCGATGGGCGCTTGCGCGTGTCGCGCTCGATCCTGGAGTGCAAGAGCGGCAAGGGGCAGGCGAAGGAGCCTGACAGGTTGTTGTGGCTTGCCGGACTCCAGCGCTACCTGCGGTTCGAACGCGCCGTGCTCGTGCGCCAGACGGTCTCGAGGCGAGGTCGAGGGCTGGCGCGTGAGCTCGGCTTGCGGGTCATCGACGGGTCGACTCTGGCCGGACGAGAGGTGACGCACGCCTGGCTGCCCGACCGGTTCGCGCATGTCGACGGTCCTGAATGTGAAGCGGCTGAACGGCGCACCGATACCCAGCTGAAGGGCCTCGGGCATGTCCCGGCTGAGCTCGTCTCATTCCTGCGCTACGAGGCCCTTCGTTCGGAGCCGCACCATGTTCTTCGTGCAGTCGGGTCGCTGGGGCGGGTGGCCGGCTACGGCGGGGTCCTGCCCGAGCCGACGCGTCACGTGCTGGCCGGGCATGCGCTGATTGCCGTCATCGCTGCGGCCCTGGCCGATGCGGCCAAGCTTGACGAGATGGTGTCGTCTGAGCTGCTGGCCCGCACCGAGCGAGCCCTCGTCACGGGAAACCCGGATGACGACCAGGTCCTGTCGATCCTGGCCCGCGCCGATCAACTAATCGCGCATTCGCTTGAGCGCGTCCACGACGCATACCAAGGTAGCGGCGCCAGGCGAATCGACGTTCCCTTCCCGTCACTGCGCGACGCCGTGACAACTGCGCCGACCTGGGTCCCACGCTATGTCGACCTTGTCGAACGGTTGCGCGCGAACCCCGGGGTAGCGCGGCAGTTGCTGCAAACGGCGGAACTCGCTCTCTTCGACGCGCTCCTCGGAGGCACCGCATACTTGGCGCCTGCGTTTGACCACCTGTTCACTGCGGAGCACCGCTACCTGCTCAACGTGGCGCGACGCTGCCTGCGCGACATTGCCGGCGAGAGCATTTCGGACGCAGTGGGACCAGCTCTAGCCTCGATGTTTCGTCTGGCTGGGGGATTGAAGGTTTGGCTGCATGGCGGTCGCTGCGGTGCTGGTATGGCGTGGCTGATTGCCGGCGTTGGTGTCGCCGGTTCTCCGGTCCTTGGTTGTCGGTGTCTGCGGTGGTGCCGGGTCAGGCGGTACGGAGCGTGTGCCAGCCGATGTCGATGAGCTCGTTCCAGGGCCAGTCGCGTGGGAGTCGGAGGCGTCTTCGCCGGCCGGTGCGGACGATGCGTCCGGCGACGGCGAGGATCCGGAATCGGAGCCGTTTGGGTTCCCAGCGGCGGGCTGGCTCGGTGTGGTCGAAGGCGAGGGTCTGGGTCCAGGCGAGCAGGTCAGCGGCGAGTGCGACGACCTCGAGCCAGATCCGGTTCTTGGCGTAGGACGCGAAAGGCAGGTTCCGCAGACCGGTGTCTTTCAGGCATCGGATGCGGTCCTCGCAGCGGGCGCGTTGGCGGTGTCGGACCTCGAGCGCGGGCAGGGTCCAGCCCGGCCCGCGGGTGTTGGTAGCAAAGCAGGTGATCCGCCAGCCGTTGTGGTCGGTCAGTCGTAGTTGGGCGCCGGGGTGGGGGCGTTCACGGCGAGCGATCACTCGCATCCCTGCTGGCCAGTCCTTGGGGCCCGGGCGGGCGGTCCGGTTCTGAACCTTGACCGGGGCTGGCATCCATGCGGTGAGCTCGGCGACCTGCGCACCGTCGCGGGGTTCGCCGTCGCCGTCGACCGCGGCTCGCCAGGCCTGCTCGGGGATCGCTTCGATGGCTGTCTTGACCGTCTCGTGGGCCTGGAAACCGATCGAGTACTCCAATCCCAGATCGGTGATGTGGCCCAGGAACATCTTCGAGCAGGCGCCGGTGTCGGCGCGGACCAGGACTTGACCACGCTCGTGTTCGGGAAGCTGGGCCAGAGCAGCCTCGAGGGTGGTGATGTGGTCGTCCTTGTTCCACGGTGAGGCTTTCCCCGGCCGCAGGTCGAGCGCCAGCGGTTCGCCGGTGCCGTGCTGGCCGTGGTCGACGAAGCTGCACATCGGGGCGAACCCGAACCCGCGTTTGAAGGTCGGCTCAGCGCCTTCCTTGTCCGAGTGGGCGGTCACCAGCGTGGCGTCGATGTCGACGATCACCTGCCCACCATCACGGCGACCTGCGATGCCGGCCAGTGGCCGGCGACGGGACCACACTGCAGCGCGGGCGTCGGCTCGTGCCTGCCGGATCGCGCTCACCGCCGCATCGACGTCGGCAGCGAGCGTTGTGAAGATCCTTGAGATGGTCGGGTCGGAGGCGACCGTGCCGAACACCTGCGGTTGGGAACGCAGGGCGGCGACGTCCGCGAGGCAGTCGCCACCGAGCGCGACCGCGGTCGCCACATCGAGCAGCACTTTGCCCGGATCGTGTGCAGCCCGCGTCGGTCGCCACGCCGCGAGTGCTCGGGACAGGCCGCGATCCAGGCCACCAACCCGGATCGCTTCGCTCAGCAACAGCGCGCCCGAGGACGAGATCAGCGACTCGCGGACAGGATCGAGAACCAGACTCGGGACACGGTTACGCTTCACCTACGGAGTGCCTTCCGCTAGGGACCTTGAGACTTCAGCAATCCCAAGTTTCCCCAGCAGGACAGGCACTTCCGTGCTTTCAGCCCCGGTGTCGCAGGCCTACTCGTGAAATGCCGAGGCTAGAGGTTGACTTCAGCCGCGGCGGACCCGTTGGGTTCGATCGAGATGCGCAGGGAAACCCGACAGGCTAGCCGGCCCTCGATTGCGGGTGATCGGTCGGCGGAGGTGCGGCCAGATGCATCGCCTGCGCAGCGGCGCGCGGGAGCTAAACAAAGGGGACCTGTGACTGAGTGATGCGGACGCCGGGCTCTTCTTGGTCGACGACGAGGGGGCGCGAGGAGTAGTTGTGTCCGCCTCGAACGAGCGCTGCAGCGACGCCGCTTAGCGCTTGCCGTGGCGCACCGGGCCAGAGCACCACCTCGCGCACCGGAAGGCGCGATGCCGCGGACACAGGCAGGCCCCACGAATCGGATGCAGTCAACTCGATGTACGCCGAGATTCCGTGCGGCCGCGGCATGACCTGGAACTGTCGAGGCGAGGTGAGCGACGCTTGGAGCCGAACCTCTTGCTCTGCCGCGTAGGCGTGGTGCTTGTAGTTGGCCTCGATCTCGGCGACCACCCGATCCACCAGGTGCCAACAATCCAGCTCGCGATCGCTCGGCGCATCGTTCGTCGGCAACTGCTGCACTCCCTCACTCAGCACGTCAAATGCATGTGCAGCGAGTTCGGCCGGCGACACGTAGTTCATGGACCGCCAGCCTCCACGCATGTCCGGCGCCGTGGCGCCGGCGCCCCAGTGCGCCGTCCACTGCTCGAGGACCAGTGGGTCAGTGAAGAGCGGCCCGAGCGGGGCGGACGGGTCCAGGCCCACCGCAAAGGTTCCCGATACGTCCTGCGCGCCGTATGCGCGCCACATGTCCAGGGAGTCGCTTGCGCGCGATGCGCACGCAACCATCCGCTCTGAGAACCCGAACCGATCGGACAGGCTGATCAGTCCGACATCCCGATAGGACGACATCGCGCGCGCTGCGGCAGCAACGCCCGACTCCTCGCTCTTCTTCAACCGCTCGAGAGCAGTCGTGACGGCATCCATCCCGAAACGCTGCTCGGTCGGATCGTTGACGAACGACACGCTCGTCGCGCGCAGGGTGTGGTCGACGAGGATCCCTTTCAGCCCGACCGAGGTCGTGTAGTGCCAGATCAGGTCGCCAGCGTGGTGCATGAAAGGAACCATAGGCATGCTCGGTTGAACGCCGCCGTTCACGGGCCGCTGCGGACGCCGATTGGAAGTCCAGGGCAATGTCGCGGTAGATCGGCGGCGAAGTCAGGGGGCCGCCGCGGATTCCTACGTGGGGCGGCGCGCCTCCCATCGTGTAGACCTCTACACGGTATGTTGTGAGGTGCGTGCCGTCACGTCGCAATCGCGCCGGCTTTCGACCGGGGGAGCTGTCTCCCGAGTTGAGGGCGGCGATCGAGGCGGAGGCGGCGCGATTGGGAGCCATCGAGGCGCCCTTGGACGCAGTCGCGGCGGTCGGCGAGGTCTTCAACGGGCTCGATGACGTGTTGGATGAGCTCTCGGTGCCCCGGCTCCGCGCGATCGCTCGGTTGCGCGCAGAGGGATGGTCCTACGAGCGCATCGCGGAGTCGACTCGCTTGTCGAAAGGTCGGGTCGCGCAGCTGGCTCGCGAGGCGAAGAGGCGCGGGCTGTAGCTGCAGCCGCCGCGTGGCCCGGCTTGACCGCAGTGTGCCCGCGTCGGCGGGTCGCCGTTCGCGTAGAGATGGGTCAGAATCACCCTGGTAAGTCCTCATGTCTCGGGAGGTCCTCATGACGCGGCACACCTCGAAGGTGGCCGCGCCCGACGACGGCGAGAACTGGCTGACCGCCGGCCAAGCTGCTGCACTCACCGGCCAGCCGGTCACGATGATCGAGTGGTGGGCGGCGTCGAAGAAGATCCGGACGCGCGCTCGTGACCTCGGCCCCACCATCGACCGCGAATCCCTCGTCACCTACATCGAGGAGCGGGAAGCCCGACGGAACGAGCCGCCACCTCCGCGGCGGCCGCGCGCTCCGCGACGCCCGGCGGTGGCGCCCGGTCCGGAGTGGATCGGGGTCGGTGAGGCCGCCGAGATCCTGGACCGGAAGCCGGAGTCAGTTAGCCGGATCGCACGACAAGCCGGCCTGACCATGAGGCGGTCCCAGGGCCGGTTGTGGTTGCGGCGCGAGGAGCTCGTGACTCTGGTCGTCGAACGGGACGCCTGGATCTCGTGGGTCGACGCGAGCGCGCTCACCGGCCTGACCATCTCCATGATCGCGCGTGCCGCGAGCCTCGGCCTCATCGAGCAGCGTCCCGACGCGGCGAACTGGCAACCGAGCCTGTCCCGTACTTCGGTGCTGGCGTGGGCACAGGAGGTGCGGAAGCAGCGGGCGCAGGCGATCCGACGGCGCGAGCAGGAGCGGCAGCTGCGGGAGCCGCCCGCCGATGGTCACCAGTGGATCCGGTCGGCATCGGCGGCTCGTGTCCTCGGTGTTCACCCGAGCCGGATCCGGCAGCTTGTCGAGGCCGACCAGCTGCCGGCGATTCGCAAAGACGGGCGTGTGTGGCTTCGGCTCGATCACGTCGAGCTCGTCAGGGCCGCGCGCGAAGCCCGGCAGCAGGGCGGCAGCGCCTGACTGGTGCCGGAGTGAGTCTGGGTATGGCCCGGCTGTTCTTTCGTCGCTTGGCAGTACGGTGACGCTCATGAGATCCGGCCAGCTACCCCGCCCTCCGTGGCGGGAGGTAGTCACGGAACGGAGCCACGATGGCTCATTCACCCCACCGGCGCCACACAGGCTGCCCGCACCGTAAGTCGCGCCAGCGCCAGCACCATTACCAGCACCGCGACGCGGGCCGCTCCGCCCGCGAACCGTTCGCGGTGCTGCCCCGCGTCGGCAAGAAGCGCCGCGTGCGCCGCAAGGGACCTCGGTGACGCGGCCGACTAACGGCACCTGACGGCACCCGCCGGGGAGACGTATCAGTGCTGCGCCGCCCTCGGCGTGTGCTCGGCGATGCGACGCATCGCGTTCCGTGCCCGTAGCGGTGAGGCGTACAGCCCGATGTCGGATGGGTCGCAGCCGCCGACACCGCTGCTGGTCACACCGACGACCGTCAACGTTCGCCCATCGGCGCCGATGCCGAACAGCGGCCCGCCTGAGTCTCCGAGGCAGGTGTTGCGGCCGAATCGCGGCACCGCGCAGATGTCGATGCGTGCAGCAGCGGGGTTCACGTGACTGCGAGCCGCAGCGCACAGCGACGCCGGTACAGCTCCGAGCGCGGACACGACCCGTTCGCACGGTGTCGGGCCATCTGCATGTCCCCAGCCGACCGCTGCCCAGATCGGGGCGGTTGAAGGGCCCAGGTGTGCCGGAGGGATTCCGCGGATGGTGGAGGTCAGCGTGACGCGCAGTAGATCGCTGTGCGCTCCACCAAGTGGCATCCAGGATCGGGCTCTCAGCCGGTGCTCCCCACCATGCTCGCCTCGGCAGAGATTGCGAGCGTTGACAACCACGTCCACCGCTGAGGGAACCGTTCCGGTCACGCAGTGGGCCGCAGTGAGGACCGTTCTCGGGCCCGCGAGGACGCCTGCGCACCGATACGACCCGATGTAGTTCCCGGCTGGGGCGCTGTGGTTGACGACCGCGACCACCGTCCGCGAGGCGAGAGCCGCCTTCGAGACGAGGTCGTCGCGCACAGTGCGGTGGGTTCCGTGCCGGGGGAGGCCGAGTACAACAAGGCTCAGCAACGTCAGGCCCAGCGCGACTAGAACGACGGCGACGCCCCGGCGGGATGCGCCGCTCAGTTGCATGAAGAGGAGAGTCCCCTGTGGTGGTGGGGTTTGAGGTCCAGCGGCGGGGCTGCGTGAAGTAGGCG